>JAHQWS010000337.1 GCA_029856295.1 Promethearchaeia archaeon | reverse complement strand
CTTAAATATTTATCCTCATTTATCGCACATTTAACAGCATTAAAAAAGCAATCTTTTGCGAGTTCATAATCATCTAATTTTAAGAAACTACCTCCTACAGTGTTAAACAATTTTGCGGCTCGTTTGTATTGCATTGCTTTATAAAGTTGCTCCGCTTTCTTCAATTGCTTTTGAATATTTTTTCCCATATTAAATTCACATAAATTATAAATCAATTATAAAATATTGAGATATTAAAGGAAGTGATTAATAATTTCAGATAAATCAGTAGGATTTACGAATGATGATTTGATGGAAGTGCTAAAAGCACAAAGTGAAGTAGGTAAAAAGTACAAAACACACTTTTTTGCAATGTTTTCTCAATTTTTTTGTACAATTACAGAAGAAGTTATCAATCAATTTGGAGATAATGGACGGGAAGCAATGGCAAAAGCTGTCATAAGATATGGAGAAGAGAGAGGTCGTAGAATTGCAAAACTAGTAAAATCTCAGGGAAAAGAACTGAACATAAAGAACTTTTTCATATATGGTGATTTAGACAGCAGAAGCATTCTTAAATATAAGCCAAAGATTGTTGATGGTAATCCAGAAATAATAATTAGAGACTGTGTTTTTTGTAATGCGTGTAGAGAATGGGGCAAAGAAGAGTATGGAAAGATATACTGCGAATTCATTGATCACGCTGTATTAAAAGGTTACAATCCAAACTTGATTCTTGAATTACCTTCTAGGATGATGCTAGGTGATAAAAAGTGTCACTTTAAATATATCGTGAAAAAAAGATAATATTCTAAACAAATTAAGAGGATTAAAAAGATGGACGATATTGAAGAATTATGTGATAAAGTTATAAGTACTGATTTGTTAATTGTGGGAAGCGAGGGTGCAGGAGGTCATGCGGCGATTGAAGCGAGTAAAAGTGGGATCGATATCTTGATAGTAACAAAAGGTAAAATAGGGCAGTGTGGAGCGTCTCAAATGGCGGGAGCAGATTTTAATGTGGATGGTTTAGCAGGCAAAGAATTAGGATTCGAAGGTGATGAGCGTGATAGTCCTGATTTATTTTTTGAAACGCTTGTCAGAGAAGGATTATATCTTGGAAATCAAAAAATGGTTGAAAAATATGTAGAATATGCTCCTAAAGCAATGAAGGATCTAATGGATTGGGGAATGAAAATCTATAGTTATGAGTCTGCCCATACAGAAGAAATGGCTCGGGGGATTATATCTTCGGGGATATTATGGGTAGCTGCTATTAGGAAAAAAGTAAAAGAGCTTAAAATTCCGATATTGGAAGATACTATGGTCATTGACCTATTAATTACAGAGGGGAAAATTGCGGGAGCAATAGCTTTAGATATTATCTCTGGAGAAACTATTTTAATCAAATGTAAGGCTGTAATTTTAGCCACAGGAGGTTGGCATAGAGCTTATCCTTTCAATACAGGGCCAGAAGATCTTACTGGAGATGGTGTTGCGATGGCATATCGAGCTGGAGCAGAATTAATTTCTATGGAAATGGTTCAATTTTGTCCCATAACTATGGTATGGCCCCCTAAAGATAAGGGTAGTATTATATTGTACATAATAAGTGAGGTAGATCCCTTTGGCAAGACTATAAAGCTGTTAAATAATAAGAGTGAGAGGTTCATGGAAAACTATGATCCTACTAACTTAGAACAAAGCACTAAGGAAATTGTGTCGATCGCTTCACAGTTAGAAATTGAAGAAGGACGCGGTGGTCCACATGGTGGTATCTTCTTTTCTCTAAAACATACGAGAAAACGCTTTATGGATATGCTAATCAAGGTTGCCAGTCATCGTATTAAAAATGAAATGAAGGATACAAGATATGAGTTTACTACACTTTTACCAGAGTTGTTAGAAAGAATGAAAACTGAAGATATTGAGGTCGGAAATGGCGCACATTATATGGGAGGTGGTATAAAAATTAATGAAAATACAGAAACTTCCATTTCGGGATTGTATGCTGCGGGAGAATGTTCTGGTGGATTATGGGGGGCAGTAAGGGTAGCTTCGGCTTGTACAGAAGCGGGTATTCAGGGAAAGATTGCAGGGGAAACAGTTCCTAAATACGTAAAATCGGTTGAAAATTCGGTTATAAACATTGTACAAGTTAAGGAGGTTCTAAATCGAATAAACGCACCTCTCTTGAAAGAAGATGGAACAACACCGAACGAATTACAGCAGAAAATGCATGACATTTCGGGAAAAAAGGTGGGACTAATTAAGAATGGTAAAGATTTAGAAGATGGAGTAAGGAAATTTGAGGTCTTATTAGAAAATGATCTAGGAAAACTCTATATTCCCTCTTCTAAAAATAAAAAATTAAATTTCGAGTGGATTAGATCAATCGAATTACGTAATATGTTAACTTGCTTGTATATATCAACTAGAGCTTCTTTATTACGTGAAGAAAGCCGTGGAGAATTTTATAGAAAGGATTGCACTCATACCGATAATGATAACTGGGTCAAAACTATAGTTATTAAAAAGAAAGATGGGAAATGTGATATTAGATTTGAAAAACCAATAATTACAAAAATTTCATTACCACAAGGTAAACTTACCTATCAAGAAGCTATAGGAGTTGCCACCGCTTCTTTAAAGAGAGATTAATGGAGGCATAAAAATGGAAAAAAAAAATACAATAAAGATGAAATGTTTTAGATTTGATCCCAATAATGACAAAGAATCTCATTTTGAAACCTTTGAGATTCCATCAAATGGTGCAATAAGCGTACAGAATTGCCTAGTGTATGTAAGAGAAAACATAGATCCATCTCTTGCATTTTTTATCAATTGTCGACTTGGTTTCTGCCGAAGATGCTTAGTGCGAGTTAACGGGAAATCATGTTTAGCATGTACTACTGAAGTAAAAGAAGATTTTATGGTTGAACCATTATTAAAAGAAAAAGTAATTCGAGACCTCTGGTGTGATGGTCTTTAAGTTTGAAAAAAAATATAAAGTAAAAAACTGAAGGTATTGAAAAATGAAAGTAATAGGATTATTAGGAGGAATGAGTTGGGAATCATCTCTTGAATATTATAGAATTATAAATGAGATTGTAAGACAAAGGTTAGGTGGTCTTCATTCAGCAAAATGCATTTTATACTCAGTTGATTTCGAGGAAATTGAAAAGTTGCAAAACGAAGGTAAATGGGATGAGCTAACTAAAATTATGGTTGAATCTGCTCAAAAATTAGAAAAAGCTGGAGCAGAGATGATTCTAATTTGCACGAATACTATGCATAAAATGGCTGATGATGTTCAAAATGCTATACAAATCCCATTATTACACATTGCGGATGCGGCTGCTGAAAAGGTTAAAGAGAAGAATTTGAAAAAAGTTGGGCTTCTAGGTACAAACTATACGATGGAACAAGATTTCTATAAAGGTAGAATAAAAGAGAAGTATAATATTGATGTAATAATCCCAGACTTAGATGAAAGAAAAATTGTTCACGATGTGATTTTTAATGAACTCTGTTTAGGGCAGGTAAAAGACGAATCAAGAGAGATATATAAGAAAATTATTAAAAACCTAGCGAAAAATGGAGCAGAAGGAATTATTTTGGGCTGTACCGAGATCCCCTTATTGGTAAATCAAAAAGATTTTGCTATTCCTATATTTGATACTACTCTCATCCATTCCATCGCTGCGGTAGATTATGCTTTAAGCAATAAATAATTAAATTTTTTTTTTTTTCTCAAATAAATTAAAAAAAATGCCTAATTTGAAATCGTCTTCTAAATTCTTGTGATTTAAAAAAAAATCTAATAAAATCTACTATTGTAAATTATTCATTTAACAATAATGAATAAAAAAAATGAACTGTTTTATTCTTTAAAAATTATGAAAATTGAATATGAGAATTAAAAGAAATTGTGTATGTATTGCCTTACCGTCTCTTACTATAATTGCTAATGCTTTCCTTAATAAATATTTTATCCTCGTCATAGCCTAGGTTTACTAATAGGCCTTTCAATTTGAAACGGTGATCGCCTCTCAATTCTACGCTATTATTTCTTACTACTCCCCCTGAACCAAGTTTCTTTTTAGCTGATTTCAAAATTTCTTGTAAATTAGCATCAAAGTTTCCCTCAAACGTAATGAGTGTTACAATTTTTCCCCATTTTCTCCTATCATTAGAAATAGTTATTACTTGCTCATCTGCACTTAAATCACTACACACACATAGATCTTTTGGAAGCCCACATAAACTGCAGATTGATTGTTCTTTAATTTTGTCTTATCACAACCTTATGATTAATAAATAATTCAATAATAATATATATTTATCTTTTATTTATATATCCTTTTCCTTTATCAGCAACCTTTAAGATTATTAATTTTTCAAACTCAATAGTAATACTATAATTATATTATCTTTTATTTATATAATCTTTATTTTTTTCCTTTATATATAAAAGTTATAGTGCAAATGGAGTTTTTTACAATTAATTATTTTCCTCTAAATTGATTAATATTATATTAATTAAATGCAATAACAAATTAAATATAGATTAAATTAAGAAGATTGGTTCTTCCTTAAGAATGATTAAAAGTTTTAAATTTTCTGGACATCGAGGTTATAAAGATAAGTCAATTGAAAATACTAAAGAGAGTGTTATATTAGCTATCGATGAAGATCTCGATTATGTAGAATTAGACATTAGGAAAACTAAAGATAATGAGCCAATCGTTTTTCATGATAAAAAATTAAATCGAATGTTTTGTGAGAAAAGAGGTAAAATTAAAGACTATTCACTAAAGCAATTAAAGACATTTGAATATAAAGATGGTCAAAAAATTCTAACCCTCGAGGAAGTTCTTTCAATACTCAACGGGAAAATTAAAATTATTATTGATATAAAAATTGAGGGATTGGAATTAAAAATCATTGAATTAATAAAAAAATACAAACTTGTGAATGATGTAATTATTCAGAGCAAAAAGGGAGTAATAATAAATAATTGTTATAGAATTGCCCCTTATTTGGAATATTCTCTCTATCGTGGATACTTAGGTAAAATGTGGGCTTTTGGTGATATTTTAAAAATTCATAAAATTTTAGCTCCAATTTGGTATAATATTAAGGTACGCCCATATCATATTAAATACATCAATTTGGATGGCCCTTATATTTTTGATGATTTAATAACAACATGCCATAAAAATGGAGTTAAAATTATTCTGGGCTCTTGGAAAGTAAAAAAATACGTAAAATGTGCTAAAAAATGGAATATTTATATTATTAATTCGAATAACCCTGAAGAAATTAAGAAGTACATAAACTATTACTACAAAAATGGGTTAATGCATTAGTTTTAATAATTATAATAAAAATCGAACCTTTTTAAACAGCCATTATTTATCTTAAATATTCAATCTCAGAGATTTTCTTTATTGTGAGAGATTATATCTTCAATATATATTAAATCTCTATCAAATCTATAAGATTAAAGATTTCCTGGCAATTTATAGGAGTTTACGTCATAGCGTAAAATTTATAAAATCTAATACATAACTATCTATAAATTCTATTTCCATTTTCTAAAATATACTTTCAAACTTAAAAAGAGGTAGTAAGAATTACGCTAGAATGGATAATTCTTTTCAGTATACTGGGTAGTATTGGAGCTATAACGGCAGCATCAGTATTTCTCTTTTTTAATGACAAAATCCAAAAATTGTTAATTACCATATTAATTTCCTACGCTACGGGTACTTTACTTACCGCTGCTCTTTTTGGATTAATTCCAGAAGCTATAGAAGGAGCTGGACATGAACCACATAATGTGATGTTGTTTGTTTTAGGGGGCATCCTCTTTTTCTTTTTTTTGGAAAAAATCGTTATATGGAGAACTTGTCCAGATGAAGAATGTGACGTGCACGGGATTGCTGCAGGACCAATAGTGCTCTTTGGAGATGCATTTCATAATTTTACAGATGGGATTGTGATTGCTGCTGCATTTTTAACCGATTTTCATATCGGTCTAGCTGTAGGCTTCGCTATTATAGCACACGAAATACCTCAAGAAACAGGGGATTTTGGGATCTTACTTCATAGTGGCTTTTCAAAAAAAAAAGCATATGTCTACAACGCCTTATCAAGTAGTACCACTATACCTGCTTCGATAATTGCTTATTTTCTTTTAGGGATGTTATCAACGATTGTTCCTTATGTATTAGCTATCTCAGCAGCTAGCTTCATATATATCGCATTATCTGATCTAACACCCGAGCTTCATAAACGATTAGGATTAAAGCATGGATTAAGACAATTATTATTGATAATATTAGGGATAATAACAATGATATTAATTATTTCATTGGGAGTACATAGTCACTAATTAACTATATGGAGTGAGTGTAATAAAAAATATGACAAAATTAAATTTTTACTCTTTTCATTTAATTATAGCTTTTTTGAATGGAGGTTGAAGTAATTGTTAGATTTGGATTACAAAGTTCTAAAAATATTGTATAGGTCTTCAAATCCATTAAAAATTGGAGAATTGTCAAAATTATTAGAACTTCCTCATTCAACGGTTGGTACATGTATTAAAAGATTGGAAAAAGGAAATTATGTAATATATAAACGTTATAAAGTAGTTATTTTATCAGAGAGTGGCATAGACCTAGCTATTGAATTGATCCGTCACGCAAGATTGATGGAAATACTATTATTTGAAGCATTAGATTTAAACGTAAAGGAAGCACACGAACAAAGCGAAAAACTCAATTTACTGCTTTCATGTAATATTATTAATAGAATATGTGAAAAATATAATCACCCGAATAAAAGCCCCTGCGGTGAATTAATATTGAATTCCAGTGGTTGCTATTGTGAAGAATTTAAACAATCAAAATAATTTTTTTTATTTTACTATTTCTTTTGAAGCGTAAGCTATTAGAATCTCCCCAATAAATAACCGATGGCTTGCCATATGTCCGGATTCACACTCATGAATAATTTTACATTCGTAGCTTAATATACAATCTTTGATTGTTGGTACCTTAGTTCTTTTACCCGGTATAATTTCCAAATTTGCTTGTTTGAATTTATCTGTATTTCTGCCTGACATTGATCCGGTAGTATTTATAGTGTGATCATTTTTATTAGAAGGTATGTTTATTGTAAACTCCTTAGCGCCTTTAGTTAAACATTCAAAGGTATACCGACTTGGAGCAACAGCTGCAGTAATGACCGGGATCATCCATAACTCTCCAATAGTTTTGGACAATTTGAGGGATTCTCAAATCGTTTTCCACAATAAAGCCATAACATTTGGTTTTTCATCCATATCAATTGAGCATATTAATGCTGCTTTTGACATGAAATGATCCATATAATCGTAAGGTCCAATTTCAATTCTATTTTCTGACATTTTTATTTCAATTACTATTTAGTGTTTTTATATTATTATTTAATGGTTTTAAATATATTTTTTTGAAATATTCAATTAATATCTTTATGTGTCCAGATATCATCTGTTTAGGTGAGTTACTTGTTGAGATAATGCGAACTGAAATAGATACTCCTCATGGCAAAATAGGAGCATATTATAGGGGCCCTTTTCCAAGTGGAGCTCCTGCTATTTTTATCGATTCGGCTGCTCGAATGGCAAAACCTTTTAACTTTTCAACCGGATACATAGGAGTGATCGGAGACGATGAGTTTGGTTATTGTATAGTTAATAAACTAAAAAAAGACGGTGTAGACACATCTCAAATCCGAATCATGAATGGAAAAACAACGGGTATTGCCTTTAATCAATATAACTCTGATGGATCGCGGAAATTTATTTTTGCAGCAGGGGCTGCAGGAGAGACATCTCCAAATGACGTCCAAGAAAATTATTTTAATGATATAAAATCGCTTCATATAATGGGTAGCGGACTCTCGATTAGCGAAAATTCGCGCGAAGCATGTTATAAAGCACTAAAGATTGCTAAAGAAAAGAATTCTAATGTAGTTATCTCTTTTGATCCCAATTTGAGACCAGAAATGCTTGATATGAAAACTATTTTAACAATTTGTAAACCGGTCTTACAATCTACAAAAATATTGCTTCCAAGTGGTGAGGAGGCAGAAATGTTGGCAGGTCTTAAAGGTGAAAAAGAGGCATGTCAAAAATTGTTAGATATGGGACCTGAAATTGTAATCTTAAAACAAGGAAAGGATGGGAGTACTATTTATACTAAGGATAATTTAAACGGCATTAAAGTACCCGGATTTAAAGCAAAAGAGATAGATCCTACTGGTGCAGGAGACTCCTTTGGAGGAGCTTTCATTGTGGGATATCTAGCGGGTTGGGATTTAGAGAAGGTTTCTAAATTTGCGAATGCTGTTGGAGCATTAAAAGTCGAATATTTTAGTCCAATGCCGGATACTTCCTACGAAGAAGCTCTTAAATTGCTAAATAAGCAATAATTTCAGTATTTTTCTAACTCCTCTTAAGGTGCTTTAGTATTCTCATTTATTAAATGTAAAGAATAAATGGGTAAGCGCATAATCTGATTGTTTTTTATATTAATATATCTAAAACCGGGGGGTTTAAATTTAAATTTTAATGATAAAGGCCCTATCGCTTGAGTTTGGAATATGAAAGGCTTATTTACGTCAAACCAAATTTGAAGATCCATTGGATTCTTAAAAGTTTTAAATATCTCTCGATATCGAGAAGTATAAACCTCGCAAGGAACAATTACAGGAATTTTTGTGAAATAAAACCCCATACTTATAGTTTCCGTCTCTCTTGCTTCTTTTAACCGGAATTCTTTGATAGTGTGAGTATGTCCACATAAAATTAAATCCACTTTTCTTCTGATAATTTTATCACTACCTGTACAAATTTTTAAAAAAGCAGCCCAATTATACATGATAGTCTGATATTTAAGATTCAAGATTTGATCTATTCTACCATTCCCGGTGTATTTCTCCAAGCTATGCTCGTAAAAATCATACCATTGTACTTTACGCTTTAATTTGAATTGTCTTTTTAGACGGTATCGAGTTAATGCCCCAAAATTAGGAGATATTGGAGGTGTATGCATAACTATTATAATTCGCTCACGAGATAATTTTATATATGCTCTTAGGAGATCTATTTGATAATCCTTTAAACCTTTAGTGCTAGGGGCACCTTTTAATAAATCATGCATATCCGCGATCGAGTCTTGTCCAGTTTCAAGAAAAATGAAGTTAAATTCATTGCCGATTTTTAATTTATAATTTAGATTTGGATTGAAATACCTGAAATAATCTCTTAAATATTTATCCTTTGAGCGTAAAGCTAGGAAATAATTAAAGAATTTTATATCATAATATCCTCTTAGATCTTTTTTAGTTAATCCAAATATTTTATGAATTGAGCCTACTTGTATGCTATAGTGCCCTTTACGATAATCATGGTTTCCTACAATAGTAAATATAGGTGCTAATACTTCCTGAGAATTTATATACTCATCATCAGAGAAATAAGGGTGTTTGTCTAATCCTCGATTTACTCCTAATAGAATATCAAAAAATACATGAAAATTATCTTTATATTGATCGTTTCCTCTCGCAATTTTTATATAATCAACTAAATCACCAGTCATCAAAACAAAATCTAATTTATTTTTAGATACATGTTCATTGATAAATCGTATTAATAATCTTAAGTTATGGTTAAAGTTATATTTAGCAAAACGTAGTTTGTCGAGTTTATGCTCTTGGATTTCTTTTCTATATTCAAAATCTCTTGTTAAGATAAAGTTTTCTTGCTTCGAAAGTTTCTTACGACGTTTTTTATAACGGTCTATTCTATCTTTTGCTTTATCTTTTAAAAATTTCGATATAAAATCATTTCTTCTAGCAACATGAAAATCGGTTGCATGTATAAACTTGAAATCGGACCAATCCTTATCAAATAACGCTATGGCATGATAATTCACTTTATTTTCAATTCTATTTGGTACATCATGAACAATGTCAAAAAGTAGCAATGACCGATTACTTTCTTCTAAAATTTGAAAAATTTTATTTTTTTCCTTAATTTGAATTTGAATCTTATAAAGAACGCTTCTTTTTCCAAAAATATTGTCGATTTGTAATAAAGTGTTAAAAATATCCCATATTATACAGTCTTCCTCATTTATTATGCCTTGTTCTCTAAAATCTACCTTTTTGATTTTATTAATCTCTAGAACTTGTAATGGATATAATTCCCCTCTTCTTTCTGTGAAGTTTCCTTTATCTTTTAATATCGGTTGGATATATAAATTTAAATGAAAAAATTGTAAAATTTCTTCGATGCTTTGAGTTGGAATCACGATTATGTAAGCTTCAAATACAAGGTTTTTGTCATCTCTTATATTAATTAAAGTCGGTTGCCCCAGATTTGGCTTAAGTATAATTGGATAATCTCCTTCGGTTAAATCTAATTTGAACATACCTATTTTTTTATACTTTAGTTTGTCATATTTTTTACTTTCGACTAAAAAGTGATTTGTTATAGAAACACGAAAGATTCAAAAAATAATTAATTTTTATAATAATTAAAATATTGTATCTTTAACTAATAAAACCTTATTGAAAAATCTTGAAGGATTCTAAAAGAGATATTAAAAATTCAGACGAAATTGATGAGAATTTAAGACATACCTTTTCTGAAATTATAGATTTCTTGCCTGATGCAACATTTATTATTGATAGTCATAGTAAAATAATTGCTTGGAATACAGCAATTGAAGAATTAACTGGAGTTAAAGCTGAAGAAATAATAGGGAAAAGTAGTTTTGAATATTCTAAACCGCTTTATGGTGATAAAAGACCAATTTTGATTGACTTAGCTCTTAAATTAGAAACAGAAATGGAAAAAAACTATATTTCATTTAAGAGAAGTGGAGATACATTTACCGCAGAAACGTTTGTGCCTTACTTAAAAAAAGGAGGACTTTATATTTGGGCAAAAGCTCGACCCTTGTATAATACTCAAGGCAAAATGATTGGAGCAATTGAAACCATAAGAGATATTACTCATCAAAAACTTACTGAACGAACTTTGCAAGAACGAGTAAAAGAATTAAATTGCTTATTTCAAATAACCAAGCTTCTAAATAATCCCAATATCTCTGTTGACGAAATACTGATAGGTACACTAGAAAGTATTTGCTGTGGATGGCAATACCCTGAAGTTCTGAGTGTTAAAATTACGTTTAATGGAAAAGAATTTAAAACTAATAATTATAAACAAACTCCTTGGAGTCTAAAATATCATACTATGGTAAAAGAAAAGGACTTGAATCTAGAGGTAAATTACCTTGAAGATAAACCTTTCCTTAATGAAGAAAAAGATTTATTAGAAGAGATTGCAGGGGAATTAAAAGTAGTATTATTATATAAGTTAGAGTGGATAATTTAAGGCTGATTTAAAGTAAAATTTGAAAATCACTTACTTTTTTTAGATTATTTGAATTTTCTATTTTATTTCCTCACTCAATCCAAAATATTCAAAAATAATATAAATGATATAAAAATATGATTGAAAGGATGTATCAGCCAGATTTTTCTTGTATATTTGGAGAAAAATTTGCTAATGCCTTTCTCTATTGTCAAGTAGATTCTTTAATTTGGCCAATTTTTAATGATATTGAAATGTCTGAAGAATTGGAGCAACTTTTAAAATTGAAAAACCAAGAGGGTCGAGAATATTTTTATCACAGAAAAATTAGTGTAGAAGACGAAATAATTGAATTAAACTGTGCTACTATTGATCTTGGATTAATTCAGGGAATGGATTTGGGAAGAAAATATGGTATTAGCAATTTAGATGTAATTGCAGCTGTAAAAAAGCAGCCTGATATATTTAAAGGGATCTTATCTTATGATCTTTCTGCTCATTCTGGTAATAAAGATATCATATCCGATTTAAACCAAGTGAAAAAGGAAATAAAAATTGCTGGAATAGTTCTCTACCCTTCATATACAAGATTAGATTTATTAGATGATACAAATTTAGAACTTAAAAATTTACTAAATTATTGTAAAAAGAATAATTACTTTATTAAAATCGATATAGGTAATTTATTTATTCCAGACAATCATGCAGAATTGACCTCTTATCCCATCTTAAAATCCTTTTTCTCACGATATCCCGAAAATATATTTATTATAAGTGGAGTGGATATTTCCGGGGAGTTTAATTTGTACTATCAATTACTTAAATATTTTAATAATGTATGGATTGAAATAGATCCTCGAACAATTGGGGGGATGACCCCTACAGA
>JAHQWS010000336.1 GCA_029856295.1 Promethearchaeia archaeon | reverse complement strand
CTGTATATGCTTTGTGCATCATCGCCAACCACCATGATATTTTGATTTATTTGAGCAATTTTAAGAATAATTTCAGCCTGAATGAAATTGGTATCTTGATATTCATCAACTAAAATATATTTTATTTTTTCTGCAATACTTTGAGCGATTTCTTTTTCATCAAGTAATCTGTTCCATAAAACAAGCAAATCATTAAAATCAACCAAGTTATTCCTAATTTTACGCTCATTATAGATATTGAAAATAGTTTCAAAATTAGTAATGAAATTTTCGTTTAATAAATGTAGATACTTCCACTCCAAAACTTGTTTAATAGATTTATTTGTATTAATCTTATATGATAATATTTTAAAACATCGTTTAGCGTTAGGGAAATTCATTAATTTATAATTAGGAAGCGAATCCTCAATAGATAGTTTCATTAAGGAATAAGAGTCAATTTGATCAATGATAGTGTATCTTGGTTTTAATCCAGCCAAATGGGTATAATTTCTTATAAATCTATTAGCTAAAGAATGAAATGTACCACTCCATAGACTGTTTGGCTCTGTACCTAATAAACTTTTAACTCTTTGAAGCATTTCTTTTGCTGCTTTATTAGTGAAAGTAACTAACATTATTTCTGACGGTTTTATTCCACTTTCAATTAGTTTAGCCACGCTATATGTAATAGTTCTTGTTTTTCCAGAACCAGCTCCTGCTATTACTATCATAGAACCATTAATATTATTTACGATATTAAATTGTTCCGCATTTAAATTGTCTTTAAATGAAACTTTATTAAAAGACTGAGAAAGGCTACCATGGAATTTTTTTATATTCTGCTCAATAAATTGCTCCATATTTTTATTGATCTTGTTTTTTGGTAAATTTAATTTCATTTGGTTTCGGTTCATATAAAGTTCCTTCTTTTATTGCTTCTTCAATTGCATTTTTAATGAAACTTTTCTCTATATTTTCATCGACTTCTATAGCTTGTATTACGGCCTTTTTCTCGAGGGCATTCCATTTATTTTCTTCAAATAATTCTTTTAAACGATCATACACACGGGTGAGTTTATTGGTTTTACTCCTTGGTTGACCCATAAGAATCATATCTACATCAAATTTTCCTGTTTCCTTGTCATAACCAGTATCTTTTAAGTATCTGCTAAAAAGTTTGATTATCTCATCCACATCTTCTTTCAATACTATATCTCTTAGTGCCATTTTCGCATATGCTTCACTCATTCGAACTAATGCTTCAAGATTTCTCGCTAATATTGAAACTATCGCATCCTCTTTTTTATACTGCCCTCTTAAATCTAAGTAAAATTGCTTTATTCTTTCTTTAGCTTCTTCACTTAAAATAGGAAAATAATTTTTTCTGGCATATTTGATATACTTTCTTAAAAGTTCTGTACTGATTGGAGCCCCCATCTTGTTAGATTTTTCATTATCCTCTAAAAATTCTTCAGGGCCCATCATAGCACTCTGTAAGATGAATTCGGCCATTTGAGCATCATTAGCCGGATCTGGACGATCCATAACTTTAAATATTAAATCAAATCGACTCAAAAGAGATGGTGGCATACGAGTATTTTCAGTAAATGATTTATATTCATTAAATCTTCCTGTATGTGGATTTGCGGCAGCTATAATTGCTGTTTGAGCTTTTAATGTAGCGACGATTCCTGCTTTTGCTATACTCACGGTTTGCTGGGCCATTGCTTCGTGTAGAGCAGATCTATCTGCCACATCCATTTTGTCAAACTCATCTATAGCAGCAATTCCCCCATTAGCTAATACTACTGCTCCAGCTTCAAGATTCATTTGTCCCGTCTCAGTATCTTTGATAACTGCGGCAGTCAACCCTACACCACTTGAGCCCTTTCCTGAAGTATATAAACCTCTTGGAGATATTTCTACAGCACTTTTAAGGATTTCACTCTTACCGGTTCCGGGATCACCTACAAATAATACATGAATATCACCTCGTTTAAAACTACCACCTAACCGTGGTTTTCTTGTTCCTCCAAAGATGCTTAAGGCACATGCCATTTTAAGGTCATCCCTTCCAAAAATAGTGGGAGAAATTGATCTCGCAATTTTCTTTTGAATCATAGGTTCCTTTGATAGCTTTTTTATAGTTTTAATATCTTCCTTAGAAATATCCATGAATTCATCGCTTTTATCTTCTGGATCTATAAAATTCACGTCTACATGTGTTTTAAACAAAGTTGAATTCAAACCTTTAATTGATTGTGCCAGTACTGATTTAAACACACCCATAACATTTATTCTATCTCCAGGTTTTATTGTATCAACTAAATCATAAGTTAATATGGCTTGAACTGATCTTGGAATTCTCCCAGGGGGTAGATCTTCAGGCACTTCTTGAATTGTGATACTTTGCCAGTCTATAAATTGTGAATTTTTTGATATAAGCCTAAAATCAGAGTGAGCTTTCGCCTTGCATCGTTTATTAGTACAAAATTTAGGCCACCTAACTTTTGAAGTTAACTGAGGTATATTAATAGCTACTCCGCATAAAATGCATTCAAAGACAGCAATAGTTAATTTTGGTCTAACAGTAGAAATTCTTACTAGAATACCTTTGAACCAAATTAGGCTATCTATATTTTTTGATCGCAATCTTCTTATAGGAATTCCTAATGGGCTTTTTTCATCTTTAGTTGTAATTCTTACGAAATATTTTTGATTTGTTAATTTTCCTGATTGAAGTTTTATAACACTCTTATATGCATCAATTGCATCTTCTAATAACGATTCGGGATCATTTTTTAGCATTTCAGCAATTTGCGGGTCAAATGAGAGGAGATCTTCATATAAAATAGTTAATGTATTTCCTCCCTTGTCGGTTATTTTATTTATTTGATCTTGATATTTAAAAACTCCAGGTTTATCCTGAAATAGGCGATAAAAATCCTCAAATTTCTGAACTTTATGAATTGGTTGAGTAGGACTAGGTAAGGGTTGAGTCGTTTTAATCACGCGAATTTTTTTATTATAACCAAAATATACTTAATAATTTTTTAATTCAGTATATTAATGGAGTAGTTTGTTAAACAGAAAATAATATTAGAGTTAAAAAAATATAAGAGAGAAAAAATTTATTGATGTTTCTTAAATTTTTAAGAATTCATTAAAAAATTTAACTTTCTCGTATTTTATGTAAATTTTCACATATAATGGGATCTTGGCTCATTTCACATCTTATTTTCAATAAAGATATGACTCTTTTTTTGATTTTTTCATCCTCATATCTTGCCGTTCGTCCCAAGATTATAGCAATTGAACGCTGCAATTCTATAGAACCCTCATCGCTTAGATTTTTGAGAAGTTTAGAAAGAATTTGGGAAATTCCTATTTTATGGATAATTTCTACCATTGAATTTATCATACTTTTTCTTACATCTCCCGATTCATCTTCTAAGAGAGAGAGGATATTTTCAAAAATTCTATCTATAGTTTGGAAACCGTAAATTTTTAGCAGTCCTGCTGAGGCTTCTCTGACTTTGGGATCGTTATTGTTAAGATTCTTTGATACCTTCTCAAATGGAATAAATGATGCCTTTACATCCTTAATATTTGATAAGATCTTCATGGCTGATCTTTGAACCCAAGCTTTTTCATCATCTAAAAGTGGTATAAGAATGTTAATTATGAGTTCCTTATTCTCAATATGCTCGCTAATCTCTCCCAAACTTGAAACTGATGCTTCTCTAACAATCCAATCATCATCATTTAATCCCTTTTCAATTATAATATTTAATGCCTCATTGGGAGCCTTAAATCCTATTTGTCCTAACATTTTTATTCCAGATTCTCTTATAAAGGAATCTTGATCCGAGAGAAGTTCAACTATTAAACTGATGGGTATAATTTCAGGAGCTTCTCTTGCTATTTCTAATAAGGATTTAGAAATGGTAACTTTTACTGTTGCTTCTTGGGTATTTAAAGATTGTAGGATGACCGATATTTCGGGTTTTATAGCCTCCGGATCTTTCATAGCTATTTTTGAGAGAATTTTTGAGGCTTCTTTTCTAATTTGCTGATTTTTATCTTTTTGAAGAATAGAGAGGATGGGTTTTATATTAATATTATTGTAATATTCATCGGCGAGTCCCTCTAATGAGGAAATGGTATTTAATCTAATATCATCATTATCCTCATCTAAATATTTAACTAACTTTGGAACTAAACTATATGGATCTTTTTTAGCAATTTTTATAATCGTTCTGGTAATGATTCCTTTCGAAATGAACTTAGAAACGTCAGGAATTTTAATGAGATTTTGAAAAATCAAATCCGGATTGCTCTTATACTTATCAATGAGGATTTTTGAGATATTCTCTTTTAACTCTTCGTTTTCAAATTTGATGAAAATTAATAATGTTGTTAGGATTTTTTCTGGATTTTGTTCCCAAAGTCTACCGAGTAATGCTAAAACGCTATTTAATATCTCATTATTATTGGGATCTATCTTATTTACAATCAAGTTGATATCCAAAGAATCTGGTTCTTCATTGAAATATTTCTCTAATGCTAAAACAGACACATTCCTAACATTTTTATTTAAATCGATTAAACCATTTAAAAAGGGTAAAAGAGGAAGGTTAAATCGCTTAAAATTTCCCAATTTAGCAAATATTTCAAACACAGATGCTCTAACAGAGTTTGTTGGATCTGTAATTAGGGATTTCAGTTTAGAAATCATTTCAGAATTAATATCTTCAATATCGATATTTTTTATGTTTTTAATTGCTGCTGCTCGAATTTCTTTATTAGAATGGTTTATTTTATCATTAATTAACTCAAAAGATATTTTTACTGTAGATCTGGCTAAAATATTTAGAGCTTCAACCTGTACTTGGCTGTCCGGGTCATTTACCAATTTATTTAGATTTAATTCTGATGTTAATTTAATGTTGTTTTCAATTAACTTGGATAAAATTTTTAGTCCAACTAACTTTAATCTCCATTCTGAATCTTCAATTAAATCAAAAATTTCTCGTTCTGGAATTTTCTTAATTAGATTTATGTTTGCTGTTATAAGGGACTGTGCAAACGGTAAACTTTTATCATAATTTGGAGAATTTAAAGATTCAATTATCCAAGGCAATACGACATCTGGAGCATCTTTTTCTAATTGGAGTAATATTTTATAACATATATTTTTTGAATTTGGATTAGGATCACATATACCATCAATTAAAGGATTTTTATACTTCATATCGTTAAGATTAATTTCTGCTTTAAGAGGTATTCTTTCATACATCAAGGTTAAAGCCTCTTCAGCAAGTTTTCTTACTTTTAGGTTTTCACTTTTTATAAAATTGAATAAGGGAATAGGATCAAAAGTTTGTCCACATTCAGCTATAAGGGAAAACTTGAGATTGTTAGTAAATTCGTTTTTTTTTGACAGAAAATAATAGGTTGTAATTGATACCAAAATTACTTCCTCTATTGCTGCTGTCCAAGCAAATAATAAATAATTAGGGACAATTGAGGTTGTGAAATTCGATGCTGTAAAAGTATTTGATAATTTATCAGCATTAACTATTAGAAAGTTAACAAATACATTTACGCCTACCGCAGCCATTAAGTACGCTGCAAAATAGATATCAATACCTCGGTATTTAATAATTCTGTTCCAGAAACGCGAGAAAAAACCAATAATTCCCATCGCAAGCGTTACAAATACGAAACCTGCATATGAATAAGGGGAAATTAGTAAAGCACCAGAAAAATAGTAGCCTATTGTTTGAAACATCGATATCCAGGCCCAGATAAATACAAAGAGCATTAATCCCAAAATAATCCTTGGGACGGGGTCATTAAGAAATTCCTTTATAGTTCTTTTGCTATCTTCAAAACCAAGAAATATAGATCTTCTCATATCAGGTATATGGTAATAGACATTAGTGATTCCAGCAATATATCCTTTAGAACCATAAAAAGTTAATATCAACAAAGGATAAATGAGCATCCACGAAATCCAAATCATTATAAATGGAAACCCAATTAAAGAGAGAAGTAATGGAGGAAGAAAGAATACTCCTAAAAAAAATCCTACAGCCAAGATTACCCGAAATAGTTTATTAGTTGATTTATTAATAATTTTATCTCCTATAAATTTATGAAAGGGAGTTAACCCCTCATCTGATTCATCGCTTAATGCAATAAATAAAAAATCAATTAAGGGATAAAAAGAGATATACACTAAACATATTCCGAAGGGGATTAGAAGAAAATATGGATGGATTTCAGGTGGTTCAGTTTCACTAGTTTTCCAGAATTCCGGTGTTTTTATTGCAAAAATAAAAGCCATTGCTACAACAATCATCACTGCAAAACTGAAAATTATCCCAAAAATAATACATTGAAGTCTATCTTTAAATTTAAATTCCCCTTTTAATACCAATGCTACTTGGAAATAAATCAATAACGTACCTATGATTAAAACAATAAGAAAAATAATTACTAATGCTATTGAAGCTCCATTTCCAAATAAAACGTCTAACAAGTTATCTTGTAATATCAAGATTTTCACAGAATAATAAGGGATATTAATATTTTAATAGAAATTATATTTCTCTTATTAAACTTAGTAATGTATATTAAAATAAATTTTTTTAATAAATTCTCTCAAGATGATTAAAATGAATAAAATAGAATACGAATTTCTTGATTCTTTAAGAAGAATTAATTTTATTTTTAGGAATGAAGGCATTCATACAGAATGCATAAAGAATCACAAAGGTTTTTCAATTTTAGGAGATAAATTAGGACCATTTGAGAAGGGAAAAAAATATAAATTAAAATTCTTTTTAGCGGTTCCTTTTATTGAAAATAATATATTAAAAGTTGCCCCCCACGATAAATGTGATAACGTGGATTTACAACGTTTTGCTATAGAAGAAAGAGACGATCAAAAACTTATACAACGCGAACAAGATTATTTTTTAAACAAAATTAAGGAATTTAATCAATTTATGGAAAAGGATGTAAAAGAAAATAATAAGCCTCAAAAATTTTTAGATGATTACAAATCATACTATACCAGTGTTTTAGATTCTCGAATTTTAAAAATTATGAGAATAGCTAAAAGTGATTCATCTATAGAGGTTGAGAACAGGTTAGCAGTATCTGAGCATCTTTTATATAACAATATTCATAAGATCATTAATATCTGGAGAGAATTTTTTCTCAGTTTAACTAGAATTAAAGGCTAAATCTATTATATATATTTTAGACCAGTTTTATTTCATTAATTCCATACTTTTTGAAATAATTTTCAATATTTTTCGCAACTTCTTTACCTGGTTTAATTTTTTGATAAGCTCTTGGTAACATTTCAATCGCATTACTCATAGCATAGAATTGAACTTTTTTTTCTTTAATTGCTTCTTCGACACTTTTTCCATCATTCCTAATTTCGTTTCTATCTGTTAAACCTATTACAGCTATAATTTTAACTTTAAAGGATTGTAAGTTTTCAATTGTTTCAATTAAAGAGCCTCCAGTTGTAAGAGTATCTTCAATTACTATGATTTTCCCCTTTGGAAACCCCAGATAATATTTATCTTTTGGATCACCATGTTGCTTCGGCTTTGCTCTTCCCATTGATAAGCTATAGACTCCTTTAGTAAATTCAGGTTGTTTTTTAGCCCATTTATATTGAGTAATTATACCTAATTTTGTTGCCCCCTCTGGAACGCCATAAAAACAGTCTGGTTTTAATCCTAAACTCTCAACGAAAGAGATAATATAATCGGTCAATTTATCGAGTAAAAATATGTCTTCGGATATATTTCTCCAATTAACATACCAATATGATAATCTACCAGATTTTAATTTTAAAGGTTCTTTAAAAAATCCAATAATGTCGTTTTCAATGATTAAGTTATAAAATAACTCTTTTTCTTTTTCCCAACTCATAAGGAATTTAATTTTCCTTTTAATCTAAAACTATTTTATTAAATAGCTAATATTATAGGGACTTATTTGAAATGTTTATAAAAAACCTTTTCATTCATTAAACAAAATCAAAATAAAAATGAGAAATTCTTAAATTGTTAATCCTTAAGAGTTAGATACTCTCGTCTTGCTTTAGCGTACTCCTCTCCGTTAATTTTTCCTGCTAAAAATTGTGTTTCTTTTTCTCGCATTATACCTCTTTTAATAGCGAGTTCCTTTCTTCGATCTGCCTTTTGAAAATTTTCTGTAATTGATTGAGCAAGTTTTACGATATTTTTATTTATATTTTTAAGTAAATTTTCCAAATAGGGCTTTATTGGTCTTGCCATTTCTGTGTTTTTTTTAGAAAGCTCCTCAATACGTTTAAGAGCTAGAATTATTTCATCTTGATCATCGCCTCCTAATACAGAGATTAATCGAGGAATAGCCACATCCTTAAGAATTTCATCAAGATAGGCTGAGATTTCCTTTTCTACCATGCTATCTCCATATGTGCCAAGCTGTTTATCTCTAATATACTCAATGAACACAAGAGGTAACTCAACTGGCCATTCTTGCATTTGTTCCTTACCAATTAACTGAACTATGCCACCATCTTTTTTATGGAATATTCTCATCTTAAAAACCTCCTAGATCCAATCACCGGTACTCAACTTCTCCGGAAGGTATCTATCCGTTAAAAATTCAAACCCATGGGAAGAAAATGCTTGAATTTCAGCTTTTATTTTTAATTTAAGAGCAAGATTTAGATCATCATACCATTCCTTATTTTGTTTTACAAAATCTTCATTAAGTATATCTTTCGTTCTTTTGATATCTACTTTAGTCATGGGTAGTCTGACTTCATTTGGAATATTGTAGGCATCTAAATCTCTTGTCAGCACCCCTAATAGCTTTATATTTGGCGTAGCAAGAAAGGGAGATTCATAACTCAATCTCTTCGACCCACGTAGATAAATCGAATGAATATAATGCCCATAAGGGTCACTATCAACTAAACTAAAAACGGGGAGATTTAATTCCTTCGATAGACGTTTTAAGAACATCCTTACAGCAACATTTCCCACACCTTGCGCTGTTAACAGGATACAGGGATATTTCCGCCAAAACCTTGCTTCTGCTAATCTCATCATAGCCGCATCTTTTTCAATTACTAAAATAAACTCTGCGTCCGATTCTATTATTTCAATATTATCAAGCATCGGTGATATTGTCCACCCTCCACTTCCTAAACCTTCAAGATCGATAATATCATTCCTATCTCTAATTCTAAGTCTTCCAACACAAGTGCCTTTTGGTGCGGCAACTATATGAGTGGCGTTTCTTGTTGTATAGAGCATTGAAGCAACATCTTCGATGCTTTTATCACTATTTTTCTGATCGGTAAATAGTTTAACGTCGGTATAGAAAATCTCACGCTTAGTTGCATGAATATCTTTAACTAACAATTCATCGACAATTTCAAGCACTCTCATGAGTCTAGTAATATCTGCAACACTAGTAAGAGTGTGAAATTGTTTTTCCAAAATCTGTCTGCCAAGTAATAACAAGTCATTATCTTCATCCCATATAATATTTGAACTCGATCTAGATGGTAATTCAATTGTAGGTCTACCAGTTGCATAAATTTTTGCTATTACACTATCAACAAGTTTGTAGATCCTGTTTAAGGTTTCCTTTTTGTTTAGATCATCAATTTTTATGGTATCTTCTGGAAGTTTAATTTCTTTTTTTTCACTTCCTTTTTCTAGATATTCTTGGAGTAAATTTTTTGTTGCTTTAAAATCCCAGTTTTGACTAACTTTCTTTTTAGCCATAATATTAATACCTATTATTTTAATTTCCAATGTTTTTTGCCCATTTTAACATCAACAATAACTTTTCCTTTACGTTCTAGTTCTTTTAATTTGATCTGTAAGAATCTCGCATCCATCATATCTTTAATTCTCAATGTGAAAATAAGATGCTTTATAGTTTGCCATTCATCTGTCAATGCGGCCATCAAGCTATCAGTGGTAATTACTGGTAATTTGGTTTGTATTGGTTTTGGAGGTATAACAGGGGGTTTAGGTTTAGGAAGTGCTTGCATTTTTGTAGCTTGCATTCGTGCCTTTGCTGCTTTTATTTTTTCGGATTCAACTGGTATAGTTTCTGCCAATTCAACTTTTTCAGGTTTCTTTTCTTCGACAATCATCTTTTGTACTCCCTTAAGATTATCTTGAATCCTCTTAATTAGCTCAGTTTTTCTTATTTTAGATGGAATTGTGATATTCTTTTCATTACAATATGCCCTTAATTCTTTCAAAGTCCATTGATTGAGAGTTTCAATGTCGGGCACTTCTTTCTTGGTAGGGATTTCTTTAATAATCGATACTTTTTTGGTTGGTGGTTCTTTTTCTATAATCCTTTCTTTCTTTTCTATTTTTTCCTCTTTTACTTCTAATTTTTCCTCATGAGGTTCAAGAACTTCAATTTCAGCTTTTATTGGTAATGGTTCTTGGGCGATAGGAGGAATATTCTTAACACCTATAGCTTCTTTCATCAAATTTTGGAGTTCTTCCTCATCAATCTGATTTTTATATATACTCTCCCCTTGAGAGGCTATATTATACACACTTTTAACAAATTTTGGAATATATTTTTCGATTAAACTTGCTCGTTTTTCATTTTTACGTAGGGTTGCTTTTCGATTAATATATACCCTCAATCTACGTCCTATCGCTTCCAGACAAAATTTAATTTCTCTTATTAAACTTTCGTCATCAGCTAAAGAGTTTTTAGACTGAGATTTAAACATTAAGTGAACAAAAGGACCTGAAACGTTAACTAATAATTTTATTGGTCCTTTAGGCAAATTATTATCGTAAGTATCTAATTTATAATTTTTCCAATTAACCGATTGAACTGCTTTTGTTATAGCGCAATCTGCACTATCTCTTAATTTAGGAGTTCTATTTACAAACCGAGATAAAACATCTCTAGAACGTTTTGGTACTTCGATCCGGTTTGAATATGTCATAACTGCCTCTACAACATAAGCCAATCCTTTTCCACTTGTTGGATCTCTTGTTTCAGCTGAAATAAAATCGTCATCTTTGGTATAATTTTCTGAAAAGTAATCGAATACAGTATTATAAGTCTCTATAGTTTCGCCTTTATCTTCTTCTATAATTTCGTTTATAGATTGTTTTATTTGGTCTAAATCTATATTTTCATTTTTAATATCAATGTTCTTCAATATTTGAGAATTAATATCGATAATTTCTTCTAAATCAATAGAAATATTGTTTAAAATTTCCTCGGAAGCATGCAAATCTTCCTGTAGTATTACGGCTTTTTTATCATTAAGCAAAATATCAATTGATTTATTAAGTTCATCAGTTGGTGTATCGAAGTCATCCAAATTCTCTGAAACTCGTAAACCTAAATCTTTGATTAAAGTATTTTCCAAGATTGCATCTCCAACCGGAATGGCAGTATCCGTGGGTGGTGCCATATATTTTATTGATTTAAAAGCGAGAAACAATGAATTAAATTGATCGTTTGTTAATTCTTCTGGTTTTACTTTGGAGAGTTGAACTTGATCAACTAAATCTTCGAATTCAGTTCGATTACTTAATTTTTTTAATTCAATTAAACCATCTTGGCTATTTTTCAATAATTTATCGAGATTTTCTTTTAGTTTATCCTTTTCTTTTATAATTTCGTCTATATCACTTTGTAATTTCTTTATTTTATCCTGAATTGACTTTACGTCTTTCTTTGTTTCAGCTTTATCAATTTGGTTATTATATTTTCTTATTTGTATATAGATTTTATCCCTATTTTTCATTAATTGATTATATTTTGAAATTAAATCCCAATATTTAGATTTTACATCATCAGAAACAACTTCATAAATTATTAACTTATCTCTGGGTTTTTGAGACCTTCCAAATACTCTCTTTTCATAACAAAGGAAATGGAAGGGATCACTTTTTTGTTCTGGAATGTTAGCAAATCCCGTACTAAGAATAAGAAGTTTTAGCTTATCTTGTAAATCTCTTTCAGCTAAATCAATAATTTCTTTTGCAGTTTTAGAACTTATTCTTACAAAATTTTCTTTTAAAAATGAACTTATTGTAAGATTATTGGTTTTGATTAATAAATCTTGAAGATCACCGATATTAGTTGAAGAGGGGTGAGGTAATGCGTATTTAGGTTCTAAGGGAAATGAAGAAACTTTTCTTGGATATATATGTTCCTCGTCATAAGGATCTATATAAATAGTGGTGATATGGGGATTCATTAAAGCCGTTTCTTTTATATAAGTGTCAACAAAACCTCTTATATATTTCACATTTAAATAATGTAGTTTTATATAAGTCCCATGAAGAAATGGAC
>JAHQWS010000335.1 GCA_029856295.1 Promethearchaeia archaeon | reverse complement strand
AAAATACTTGTGCAAACTTAGATTTAATTCAATTCATAAAATTCGCTAAAAAGTTTGATGGCGTTGAACTTGATATCGATAAAATAAGAAAAACTTTATCTAAGAATCATAATCTAAAAGACATTTTAGAGGTGTTGGAAATCTATGGCACCAAAGTTGAAAGTATTTATCCATTATCAGATTTTTCTTTATGCTCAGAGAGGGATTTTAAAACTAAAGTTTTGAATAATTTTAAACAAATGATTAATTACTGCGACAAATTAGAATCAAATTTGATAATTGCCACTCCTTCTCTTTTAGAGATTTCTAATGGAATACTTACAATACCAAAATGGAGAATTATTAATAGAACAAGAAAACGGCTTGAAGAAATAACTAAAAGAGCTTATAAAGAAGATATACATATCGGATTTGAATTTCTAATCTTAGAACATAGTTCGGTTTCAAATTTGTATGACGTAAAAGAAGTATTAAAACCATTAGAAAGCCAAGAAAATTTGGGGTACATCATTGATACGTTTTATTTAGCTAAATTTGATGTAAATTTTAATGAGATAAATGATATCAGAGACTTAATTTCTTTAATTAGGTTGGCAGATTATAATGAAAATGGAGCGGAAAAGTTAAAAAGACTATTTCTTGGTGAAGGAAATTTTAATTTTAACAAATTTCATAGATTTTTAGAAAAATTAGGCTATCACAATGCATTTTCCATTGAATTATCAAATAATGGATGTTCAGAAAAATTATTGGAAAAATTTTCCTCTAGATTTAAATATTAATTATTTGATTAAGATTATAATATAAGAATAGATTATATTATAATAACTTCCTATTCATTCAATTCAAATGATAATTTAAATGCCAAATTACGATTATACCTTCAAAATTCTATTATTAGGGGATGCATCGGTTGGGAAAACCAGTTTCACAAAGAGATATTGTTATAACATCTTTAATCCATCAGAACGGCTTACCATCGGTGTAGATTTCCATGTTAAAACCATAGATTTAAGGGGACTCAAAGTCAAGCTCCAGATATGGGACGTGGGGGGTGAAGAACGATTCAGATTTCTTTTACCCACATATACATTAGGAGCTAATGCGGCTTTCCTTTTGTATGATATCACGAGACCCTCTACCTTGGATAATATTTCAGAATGGACTTCAATAGTAAGACAAAAAGCAGGAGAAATTCCAATTATGCTAGTTGGGGCAAAACTTGATTTAGCCACGGATCAACGTAGGGTTCCAAGAGAACACGGTATACAGACTGCCGAAAAAAAAAAAATGGCTGGTTTTAGTGAGCTTTCAAGTAAAGATAATATAAATGTTGATGAGGCATTTGAGACGCTTACTGAATTAAGCTTGGAAAAGATGAAGGAGAGATAAAAATTGGTGATATGGATATAAGCGACGAAAACCTTATTCAATTATCTAATTTATTCAATTCCCTTGGTATAATCGAGAAAGGCATTGAAAGAATTTACCATTATTTGTTAAAAAATAAAAGAATCGAAAATCTTAAAGAAGTTTGTAAGAAATATGACCTTAGCCAAAAAAGAGTATACAAAATTATAAATGTTCTCAGTGGAATGGAATTAGTCCAAATTTATGACCGACCAATGAAAGTTAATTTGGCAACTCCTATCCTCCCAATATGGCAAAGACTCATAAACCAAAGGATAGAAGAATTGCTAAATGAATTTCAAGAGAAAAAAATAAAATGTGAAAGCTCCTTTGATTTATTTGTTGGAAGTTATAATTTAAAAGAAGAAGTAGTCCAAGAACCTATAGAATTTATTAATTTCAGTTTTGACAATTTCGAGGAGATATACTATCATCTACAAGCGAGAAATGCGTGTAAAATTGCAATTGGAATACGGTACGCCAATCCCTTAATCTCTTTTTTACAAGAAAATTCAATGGAGGATTTTCAAAACCATCTACGAAATTCTCTAATTACTGCTTTGACCAGAATTAGGGAAAATCTTAAAAGTATTAATATTCAGGCAATTTTCAATAATGAATTAGTTAATGAATTAATAAAGAGTAAAGAATTTTCTATTTTATCAAAGCATGTAGAATCTCAAGATTTTGAATTTAAAAGTATTGAAGTTCATATTACTGAGGAACCGTTCAGTAATTTTAGCTTAACAGATAATGAACTTATACAACCGAGCTTTGATCCTGCAAACAAATTAATGGGCTCTTACATTTCCAGAAATGAAAATATATATCAAATATTTTATGATAAATTCAATGAAATCTTTGAAAAGGGCATACCAATAAATCAGTATTTACGACAAATTAAAGATACTCCTTTTGGTAATTTATCAGAAGTACAATCTTTTGTATTGTGTCTATTGTAAAAAGTTTCTAGTTTTAGCTTATAAAAGCTTACCAATGTCTAATTTCAAATAAAATAGAAATTAAAAAAAGGAGAAATAAAATTTCTTATTAACTATTTTGCCTCTTTTCTTTTGCTTGCATTGCTTTCCTAAATTTTTCAAGCTGTTTTCTAGGTGTGACCGTTGGTCTTTCATATCTCTTTAACCGCGATTTTATCCCAAACAAGTATTTTGAAATATCCTTTAGCTTCTCAAGGTCATAACGCATCATCATCGTTATTGTCTCCATCTGGGGGCTGCCTCCACCATGTAGACCCGCTACTTGCATTAACCCTGATATATCTGAGACAGCAAGTGTTTCTATACCTTTAAAGCAGCGATAAACATTCTCTGGTTTAACTCGAGGATTTCTTTGCAAATACTTCATTGCTAACTCTCCAACCTCTTCGGAGGTAAATGATCCCTCAAATGGTAAAGTTGCGATTATACCTCCAGAAAGATCGGCTAAGATTTTATATTCTTCATAAATCATTTCACCAGCAAGACGTCTTCCCGCATTTGTTAAAATTTCATCAGGAACTTGAGTGCCTGAGGGTGACTTCTCAGAATGCTTTGCACTTGACTCTCCTGCGGCAAACACAAGTTCGGCAGTCCCTATTAAATGTGAAAGCTTATCTTGAACGTGGGATGCTTTTTCAATCCCATTATACTCTGCAACCAACGCAGCTGCACTAGCAATAACTTCTGATACAGCGGGTTTGCATCCCGTATAGCTATGACGATGAAAATGGGCGAACATCAAGGCCAAAAACCCGGCATAAGGGGTTTGTCTGGGATCGCCATGACCATTCAAAAATACTCTTTCATTGGGAACGAATACATCATCAAAAATAATAAAAGTTTCACAATCTCCTATTAGTGCTGTAGGAAACTCAAATTTTTCAGGCTTTCTAAAATAAGCAGGTCGAGTAAGTAATTTAACTCCATCCCAATCGCATGGTAAAGCAAAAGCTACAGCATAATCTTTATCTTCAGGTCCCATATATCTACATGGAACAACTATCATTTCGTCGACATATGGAGTATTAGTAATATTGAGTTTACATCCTCTAACTACAATACCATCATCTCTTGTTTCTATAACTCTGAGATATTGGTCTGGATCTTCTTGCTGGTGAGGTCGTTTCAAGCGATCCCCCTTAGGGTCAGTTTGCGCGGCACTTGCAGCTAAGTCATTTTCTTGAAAGAATTCTAAATATTTTAAAAATCTTTGATAATAATCTGTTCCAAGTGCTTCATCCATTTCATATGTAATTACCGAAAGTGCATTTAACGAATCTGTTCCCATACATCGTTGGATACATCCACCAACGCGATGACAAAGTAATCGAGTCATTAATTGCTTTTTATACAGATCTTCTTTATTTTGATGAATATGACAAAATCTATTTATTTTCTTTCCTGTTATGTGAGAAGTTGCAGTACATAAATCTTCGTAATCAGGGTCATAAGCACAATCATACGTTTCTTTTATAATATGCATGCCTCCTTCTATTCGAGGATCATCTCTTCCAACCTTTTCCGCACCAATGTACACATTTGGCTTCATTTTCTTTAATTTTTCAACATATTCTTCATATGTTCTCATTTTTTTTCTTCTCTTAATATTTAAATTTTTGATTAAGTAAATTATAGCTAATTATTAAATAGGATTACTGAATTGAAAAACTTTTGAATTTTTAAATGATTTATATTATTCAGTACTAGAAATATATTATCGTTCATAGATTTTTAAATGATATTGTAAAAATGTTCACTAATTACAGATCATTCCTAAAAAAAAAATTGGAAAATAATAAAAAAATAAAACAAAAAATTTTAATTTCTATAAATTTTATTTAGTATAATTAAATAGAGAATTGAATTAATTATTACAAAATTGTAAATGATTGCCTGTAATTCTCTATTGTCATTAAAAAACGTATAAAATCTGTTGAACAAAATGGATAATCGAATATATATTATGGATGTCACGAATAGAGATGGTGTTCAAACCAGTAGATTAGGTTTAGCAAAAATAGAGAAAACTGTGTTAAATATCCTCTTAAATAAAATGGGGGTCCACCAATCTGAGTTAGGCTTCCCCACGACATTACATGAAACGAATTATATTAACGCAAATTTAGAATTAGTGAGAATGGGTGTTATCGATCCCATGATATTATCAGGTTGGATGAGAGCTTTAGAATCAGATGTGATTACGGCCGTAGAATTAACAAGAGTAGAACATATCAATCTTTCAATCTCTACATCTAAACAAATGATAAATGGGAAATTTCAAGGAAGGTTTGAAGAAGATGATGTAATTAAAATGATGGTGGCTGCGGTGACTAGAGCAAAAGACTTGGGTTTAAAAACAATTGGAGTTAATGCTGAGGATGCCTCAAGAACATCCATGGATTTCTTGTTAAAATTTGGAAATGCTGCCAGAAAGGCAGGTGCTGATAGATTAAGATACTGTGATACGTTAGGATATGAAAGATGTTTTCGTATTCATTTTAGATGCAAAACACTGGCAAAAGAATTAGAAATGCCTATAGAACTGCATACTCATAATGATTTAGGTATGGCTGTAGCTACGGCGGTTGAGGGGGCAAAGGGAGTTATTGAGGAGGGTCAAGATGCATTCATTAATACTACCATCAACGGGATGGGTGAACGAGCAGGAAATACTGATCTTATAAGTACTTTATTAACATTAAAATATGGTGCCGATTTCGATGAATTGGGGTTGTTAGATCCCCGAATTGATCTAAGTAAAGCATGGCAAGTTGCAAATTATGCTTCTCATGCTTTTGGTGTGGAGATACCGGTTAACCAAGTAGGTGTAGGTGAAAATGCATTCGCTCACGAGTCAGGAATTCATGCGGATGGGGCCCTTAAAGACAGAAAAAATTATGAACTATATGATTACCAGGAATTAGGACGGGGTAAGAAAATCCTAGTTGAAACAGGAAGAAAAATAACTACAGGTGAATACTCCGGTATATCATCTTTTAAACATATATACAAAAATTTTGATCTGAAGTTTAAAAACGAAGAAGAAGCGCGACAGATCTTAGAGCTGGTACGCTATGCTAATGTTCATAAACAAAGACCTTTAGTTAGGGAAGAATTTTTATTTATAGCCGAGCATCCTCGTATAGCAGAAACAATTTTAACAATGAGTCCTCCTAAGATAACAATATATAGACCGTATGTAGTCCATAGAAAAAAAAGGGAAGGAAGAAAAGAGATCAAACTAGAGAAAGATAAAATTGAATCTAAACCTAAGCCATTGACATAAAAATAAAAGTTTCTTTTTTTATTTGTGATGCGATATTCATTATGGTGCCCTCAAGGACTTTAATGTTATATTTAATTAATTTTTAATAAAAATTTGTTCTAAATTAAACATTTTTTAACTGTTTTTTATCAAATTTAGTAAAACTATATAAGTGAGAATGTGATAATCTATAATTTAGCAATAATTTAGTAAAAAATTTTTGAGTTGATATAAATGCAAGAACAACAAACTCCATATGATGCAAAAATATGGTTAAAATCCTATGATTCTCATGTTAAGCCAAGTTTAGAATATCCAAAAGAAAGTCTCGGTAAATTATTTGATGATGCGATGGCAAAATTCCCAGATCTTCCTTGCTGTTATTTTATGAAGAGAGAAATTTCATTTAAAGAAATGAGAGAAATGGTGCATAAATTTGCAACATTTTTACAAAAAAATGGTTTAAAAAAAGGAGATAGGGTTGCTATCAATTTACCGAATTGTCCTCAATATATGGCTGCTCATTTTGGCACTATTTTGGTCGGTGGTGTTGCTTCAGGTTGTTCACCGCTTTTAAGTGCTACAGAAATGGCATATCAAATAAATGATAGTGGATCGAAATTTTTCGTTACATTGGACGCTGTTTATGAACATAGATTGCTCGATATTATGGATAAAGTACCAAATCTTGAGGGGATTATAACTACAAACATAGCAGATTACATGGGTCTTCCAAAACCAATAGTTTTAATTGGCAAGTTGGCAGGTAAAATTCCAAAAGGGAAAGTCTTGCCATATCCCGGAAAAATTGTGGTTGACTTTAAGGAAGTAATGGAAACTGAAATTGATCTTAAACCGGTGTCAATTGATGTAGATGAAGATCTTGCTTTACTTCAATATACAGGGGGAACTACAGGGTTACCAAAGGGAACTGAGTTAACACATATGAATATTATTTCGAATTCGGTTCAAATAAAAACCTGGCTTGGTGTTACAGACGAGGATGCAGGACAAATAAATTTATCCGCATTTCCATTATTCCACTTGGCAGGTCTGGTAATGTGTATGGTTACTGTATTTACATCTGGAACTCAAGTACTAATCGCAGACCCTCGTAATACAAGTCATATAATTAAGGAGATTATAGATAAAAAACCGAAATTGATGGTGAATGTGCCTACTCTATACTTAGCAATAAAGAATAATTCTAAAGCTAAAAAAATTCCAGAACCTACCTTAGATTATTGTGAAGTTTATCTCTCAGGAGCCGCCCCATTTCCGGCTGAAGCAATTAGAGATTTTGAAAGTGCTATGAGCGCAGATGCTAAACTCTTAGAGGTTTATGGAATGACTGAAACATCTCCTATTCTCACTATGAATCCCCGTTATGGTAAGAAAAAGGTTGGAACTGTTGGCTTAACGGTTCCTGATATAGAATTACGTTTAGTTGATGTAGAATCGGGAGAACAGGTACCTCTTGGGAAACCGGGTGAAATTGTGTGCAAAGGTCCTAACGTTACCAGAGGATACTATAATAAACCTGACGCAAACGCCCAAACAATTATTGACGGATGGTTCCATACTGGTGATGTTGGAGTAATGGACGAAGAAGGCTATATTACAATAGTAGATAGAACCAAGGATATGTTAATAGTAAGTGGATATAAAGTATATAGTGTTCATGTTGAGGATGTATTGACCAAACATCCCGATATAGAATTAGTTGCTATCATAGGATTAATAGATCCGAATCGACCGGGAAGTGAAATTGTAAAAGCAGTCGTACAGCTTAAAGAGGGAATCGAAGCAACAGAAGAACTAAAAGAAAACTTAAAAAATTATGCTGCGGAAAAGCTCTCGAAATATGAAAATCCAAAATTATGGGAATTTAGAGAAGAATTACCATTAACAGCTGTTGGTAAAGTGCTAAAAAGATCACTTAGAGAAGAAGCCAAAAAGAGTGAGTAAATAAAATTAAAATTTGTATTTTTTTTCCTTTTTTTTTCAAAGTTTGCTATAAAGTTTTTAAGAATTCGGGTTAATATTATTTATAGTCAAAAAACTATAATAAAACAAGAGCGTGATCTTTAATGATTAAAAAAGGAGATGTAGATTGTATAAATGATGAAATCCTCGGAAAACTCCAATTAAAGACCAGATACAAATTTTTAAATAGTAATTTAGTTAGCCTTTTAGAACCTGAGGATTTTAATTTTCTCCGGGAACTCGAGAAATTTTATATCAACCTGGAGAAAAAGTATAATATTTCGCACAATGAAGATTTTTATGAGTGGATTCCCGAAATTGGTAAAGCAGGATACCTCACAAGGGTCAGTAATTTTGAAAGCATAGGATATAATTTTGAGCCGTATGGTATGAAAGCAGAGTTATTAAGAATGCTCGCTTCCGACTTTTTTGATCCACAAATGACTATGGCCATGGGAGCTTGTGTCTTAACAATAAATCCGCTATTGCTTCACAATGAGGGTGTTGAAGTTCGTTTAAAAGCTCTGAAAGAATTAGTAACCGGAGAAAAGATAGGATGCATATGTATCACAGAACCAGAGAGAGGATCTGATGCCGTGCATATGTTAACAACTGCTGATGAACAGCCAGATGGGAGCTTTTTAATTAATGGTCAGAAGATATATCAAACAAACGGACCGAAAGCTGATTGGGCCGTTGTTTATGCTTGTGCTGAGAAAGACCAAGGAAACACGATGTGTCAATTATTAATTGATACTTCATGGGATGGGTGGAATGTGGAAAGAATAAATATTCCTTGGACACCAAGAATGCATCTTGGGAAAGAAACGTTCAAAGACTTAAGAGTTCCTAAGGAATACGTTATTGGAGCTCCGGGTTTAGGCCGAGAATATCTTTTTGAGGGATTGAATTTAGAAAGATTAGGAGGGTGCATGTTATATGTATCGCAAGCCTGGAATGCAGTTACGCATGCAACTATTTACTGTAGCATGAGAAAACAGTTTAATCAAGAGACTATTAAATTTCAAGGCGTTGGCTTTCCTTTATCTGGTTTATGGGCAAAAACAATGAATCTTACATTGTCGCTTTTGTATATCTGTGGGTTAGTTGACCAACGAATGAAGGAGAACAAAGGTGTTTTACCTAAAGCATTTAATCTGTCACTTGGTGCATATGTGTCGCAATTGAAATATGATTGTGCCCAATTAACGGAACGAGTATGCTATGAAGCTGCAAACCTTATGGGGGGAGCAGGAGTCTGTGATAATACGCTAATGCAGGATCTCTTAGGTATTTCTAGAATTCAGGAGATAGGAGCGGGAACCCGCCAAATCCAACAATATATCATGTCTTATGCTTTATATAAATTATTTAAGATGCTATAATTCTCAATAATCAAGTTTTTTTTTATTATTTTCTAATATGGTAAATTAAATTAATAAGAGAATTAATTAATAAATTAAATTAACAAAGAGATAAAAAGGGATTATGGATGAAAACTACAATTTATTTTTTTACCGGAACTGGTAATTCGTTAAAAATTGCCAAGGACCTTGCTGAAAAGTTAGGGGATTGTCAGTTAATATCAATAGCGAAGGCTTTACAACAAGATCAAATTGTTGCCACAAGCGAAAAAGTCGGTTTTATTTTCCCTCTGTACTATTGGGGCTTACCTCGAATTGTTTACGATTTTATAGAAAAGATAGTGCTTGATAATACTAATTATTTATTTGCAGTGATAACAAAAGACGGAGATATGGAAGGCATACCTTTAATTCAAATAGAACGGCTTCTTTCAGAAAAATCAAAACCATTTAGCGCGGGATTTTTTATTAATATGCCTAATAACAATATTGTGGACGATATTCTAAATTCAGAAAAAGTATCTCAAGAAAAACTTAAAGAGGCTAAAAATCAAGTTGATCGTATTTATAAGATTATAGAAGAAAATAAAATACTCGAAATAGAACCAGCTAAAAGAACTAAATCCATAGAGAAAACAAATAAAATATTCCGCGATCATGTATATGAAAATGACAAATTTTTTTATGCAGATGATAATTGCACTTCTTGTGGTATCTGTGAAACAGTTTGTCCTGTGAATAATATAATTCTTGTTGATGGCAAACCACAGTGGCAGCATAAATGTCAGCAATGCCTAGCATGTATTAATTATTGCCCTGAACAATCTATTCAGTACGGTGACAAAACTTTAGAAAAAGGAAGATATCATCATCCTGATATAACCGTTAAAGATTTGATAAGTCAAAAAGAATAAAAATATCATTCTTTTTAGAGAAATCTACGAAGTTAGATAATTTAATACTATAAAATTTTTGAGCGTTCTATAAGTAAGGTTTTTTTTCTAATTATTTTTATTTTAATTCTTAAGTTTACAAGTTATTACTAAATTTTAAATTTATTTTTAATCTCTAACAATCTATATTCCGACTTAATTTTTAATGAATCATAGCATTATAATACTATTAGATGTGATTTCTGTCGGAAATTAAATTTCTATTATTTTAATTGAAATCATGTTTATTAAAATCTCTTTCATACTCCCCTCATATTAATTTAAGTATCTATCATTTTCAAATATAAAATGATATTATTCGGGCGATAGATTTATAAACATACTCCCCTATATATTTATTATGGTATATTTAACACGAAAAAAAAAACACGGGAAATATTACCTTTATTTAGAAAAAAGTGCGTGGATTAACGGTAGATCTCGACGTGTTTGGCAAAAATACTTAGGTCCGGAAGATAGACTCCAAGCTCTCGATTTTAATGGTCTACTTACAAAACATGTTGATATTATAGATGTACAAACCATAGAATTCGGGATCTCCGCAGCTTTGTGGCAAATAGCGGAGGAGACTAATCTAGCCGGGATTATTGATGCCAACACAGCAAAAGAGAGAGAGCAAAACTTATCTTTGGGTGAGTACATTACCATTGCCGCCATAAATCGCTGTGTTGCCCCCTGTTCTAAATCTAAATTAAAACGATGGTACGAAAAGGACTGGCTTTCCACGAGATATGATATCGACCCCAAGGTTCTAAATGCCCAGACTTATTGGAACCACTTTCAATACTTAAGTAAAGAGGTTCTTGGGCAAATTGAACTCGCACTCGGGCAATTTGTGGTAGATAAGTATGACCTTGACCTTGACAGCTTATTCTATGACCCTACCAATTTTTTTACCTTTTCCAAAGGAAGTGAAGAGAGCGAATTGCTTCAATTCGGACACTCTAAAGAAAATCGAAACGGATGCCGTCTCGTGAACTATTCGCTCCTATGTGCTCGAGAATCGGGAGTGCCCTTGATGCACGAAACGTACGCAGGAAACGTTCAAGACGCACATGAATTTAAACAAGTGCCGCAACGAATCGCAGATCGCCTTATTGCTCTCGGGCGGGATCCCAAGCAAATTACATTGGTGTTTGACAAGGGAAACCATTCCAAAGATGCGTTTGCCGCCATTGATGAAATAAAGCTTGGATTTATTGCCTCCCGAAGAAATTCGACTCACAAGGATCTTCTCCACGTACCTCGGGATGAATTCACCAAGACTATATTACCCATAACAAAAAAGGCGGTCGAGTACTTTAAGACGACTAAGAAAATTTTCGGAAAAGATCGGCTTCTTTATGTCGTTCTCGATCCGAAGAAACAAAAGAAACGTGCCGTTAAATTCGGCGAAAAACTTGAAAAAAAGGTACTTGAAATAAAGGAGTATTTTAAAGACCGTCTGAATATAAAGATGTGGTCCAAAAAAGAAGCAGTCGAGAAGAAGCTGAAATCCATGGTCGGAAAAAGACCCCTAGCGGATGTCATTATTACTGAACTTCAAGGTACGGACGAAAATATGACTCTAAATGTGTCAATTGATGAGAAAGCCAGAAAAGCACACGAAGCAACGCTGGGACGGACGATTTTATGCACTAATCGCGAGGAGTGGACACCTGAAGCGGTCATTTGGGGGTATAGAGAACAATACATCGTGGAACATGCCTTTCGAGACATGAAAAGTCCCACTGCTATTGCCGTTCGACCCATGTACCATCACGCAGATACCTCTATCCGAGCCCATGTATTCTTGTGCGTGATTGCTCTGCTCTTATTATCGCTACTTAGGTTAAAATTGGCAAGAAAATCGGTACCTGCGAGCTACGACGAGCTTCTTTACGAACTAAGATCAATACACGCTCTTAAAATTTTAGCCTCTCCAAATGCAAAACCACTTTGGAAACTTGAAAAAATAACTAAAACCGCCTCACGATTTTTTAGAACGCTAAATTTAAAGCGTCTACTCACAAATTAAAAAATCCTCCCCCCCTATTTTTTTCCCCCATGTCTTTAAATTCATTAATGTCGTTAGTTACATTAAGAAAAAGCTTTTTTTCGATCCTTAACTTGTAAACTTAAGAATTATAATTTTTTGTTAATGAATATAATTGATTTGTTGGTATTTAAATGTTATAAATTAATGATAAATATTAGTTTATATATTTAAATACAATTAAAAACAATAATAAAATCATAAAGTATTATGCGAATGCTTTTGCTGGAAAAGCATTACGCAGAATTAATTAGTCAATTTTATTTAATAAAAAAATGAAATAAAATTAAAAAACAGAAAAAAGGTTGAGTAATGAAATGAAAGTTTTAGCATTAGGAGGGGCGGGTGATATGGGGAGAATGGCTGTAGCTGTATTATTAGAT
>JAHQWS010000334.1 GCA_029856295.1 Promethearchaeia archaeon | reverse complement strand
CCGTTTATCATCCCAATGTCTTGTTTCTTGGATTAATTCTTTTCCTCTTTTCAATTGGTTTTTCTGCCTTTGAATTTCCCATTTTAATGCGCGCTCAACTTCCTTAAAACTATTTATATTTTTTACTTCACTTCTGGCATATCCCTTTAAAGAGATATTGGCATCTACTCTTACCGAACCCTCTAGATCTAAATTAGAAATGCCACAATATTGAACAATTGATTTTAATTGTTTAAGATATTCTCGTGCTTCTTCAGGCGTGCTTATAACTGGCTCAGAGACAATTTCAATAAGAGCTACCCCTGAGCGATTGTAGTCTACTAAAGTATAAGGTGAAGTTGCGATAGTTCCCTTATGAACTAATCGTGCAGGGTCTTCTTCAAGATGGATTCTATTCAGTATTATATCTTTTTTTTTGCCATTTAATTTTATAGTTATTTCTCCACCATCCCCAAAAGCTTTCCCACCTGCTTTATTATATTGGCTAATCTGAAACCCTTTTGGAAGGTCTGGATAAAAATAATTCTTTCTATAGAACCAGAAAGAATTGTTTATGTTACATTCTAAAGCTAATGCTAACCGAGTAGCAAATTCTATTACTTTTTTATTGACTACAGGAAGAGAGCCGGGTAAACCTAAACAGATAGGACATATACGAGTATTCGCTTCTTCACCTCGATAATCATTACTACAACTGCAAAATAATTTAGTTTTTAGGTTTGTTAATTGAATATGTACTTCCAACCCAATTATAACATCATCATATTTACTACTCATTTCTTTTTACCTCCATTTTTAATTGGGGGGATTTTTCTATAGAGGTTTAATTCTTGCTCAAGTTGATAACCTATATTGAGAATCCCGCTCTCATCAAAATAATCTCCAATAATTTGGAATCCAATAGGGAGTTGATTATTATCAAATCCACAGGGTACTGTGAGAGCTGGTAATCCCGCGAGATTAACTGGACAAGTTAAAATATCCATCATATACATTTGTATGGGATCATCTATTAATTCCCCTATTTTAAAGGCTGTTGTTGGCATTGTGGGACAGATGATTGAGTCACATTTTTTAAAGGCTTCTAGAAAATCGTTTTTAATTAAAGTTCTCACTTTAAGCGCTTTGATGTAGTACATATCATAATATCCTGCAGATAATGCATAAGTTCCTAGTATAATCCTTCTTCTAACTTCTGTGCCAAATTTATCGCCTCGCGTCCTACTAAAAACATCAAACACATCTCCAGTAAGATTATCGCTCATTTTGCCATACCTTAAACCATCAAATCGAGCTAAATTAGAACTTGCTTCACTCATGCAGAGTAAATAATACGTTGGAACAGTAAACTCAAGATGAGGGATTGAAACATCTACTGTTGTTGCGCCTAAACTTTCTAGCTTTTTAATTGCATTATTTACTGAAGTTCTTACTGGATTGGCTAATCCTTCCCCAAAAAATTCTTTAGGAACTCCAAGTATTTTATTTTCTATTGGGTGAGTTATTTCTTCAGTATATTTATCAACTTTTCTATTGACTGAGGTTGAATCTAAAGGGTCTTTTCCTGCCATTATCTCAAGTAGAAGTGCAGAATCATATACACATTTAGTAATAGGTCCGATTTGGTCCAGAGAATTTGCGAAAGCCACTAAACCATATCTTGAAACTCTTCCATAGGTTGGCTTTAATCCAACAACTCCGCAATATGATGCCGGAGATCTAATACTGCCCCCTGTATCACTTCCTAAAGCAAAGATCGCCTGTCCTGAAGCAATCGCAGCCCCAGATCCTCCACTTGACCCTCCTGGAACTCTTGTTAAATCCCAAGGATTATATGTTGTCCCATAACAGCTAGTTTCTGTTGAACTTCCCATGGCAAACTCATCCATGTTTGTATTTCCAATATGTATTGCCCCTCCTTTTTCAATTAAACGCTCGATTACGGTTGCATTGTAAGGTGGATAATAATCCTTTAATATTTCTGAGCAACATGTTGTAGGAGTGTCTTTGATACAAATAAGATCCTTATTTGCAAGTGGTAACCCATATAATTTTCCAATTGATTTGCCTTTCTTTAAATCCTCATCTAACTTTTTAGCTTCCTTTAGAGCTTCATCTTCAGTTAAATGAACAAAGGAGTGCACCAATTGCTCTGTTCCTTTAATTCTTTCAAAGTGAGATTGAATTATTTCTTGAATTGATAACTCCTTGTTTTTTATCTTTTCAATTAATTCATATCCCATGTGTTCATGGATCTTCATTGAAATCTAACCAATAAAGTCAATATATATTATAATATGATTACAAAATTAGCTTATCTTCACAAGTTAACGGTTTCTAAAAAATTTCACGGATTTTTAATAAAAAAAGGAAAAAAGTAAATATTTTAAAAGAAAATTCAGAGATATTTGATTCTTATACTTAGTTTAGTTTTTTCAAAAATATTCCAAAAACCGGGACAACCCAGATTAAGAGTGAAAAGAGCATTATCCATTCATAATAAATTACCATTAATACGGCTGTTAGAAACGCGTGGTAAATTTATATTAAAGTGTTTGATTTCTCCAGTATTAGCACAATTAGTTAGTCGGGGGTGCATTTTAGAGAAAATATAAAAAAGGTTTAATTCTTAATTTATCATTCATTTGTAAAATTAACCAAATACTCTAACTTGTTAGTTTTAATTAACTTGTTAGTTTATATCAAAATTCTTAAATATCTCGTAGGTGAAAAGACGATGAAAAAATGCACAAAATGTCTCTTACCAGAAAATTATCCCGGAATTGAGCTTGATGAAGATCTGATCTGTCATTACTGCCTTACCCACAAAAAAGCTGAATACAAGGGAAAAGATAAGTTGGAAAAATTATTCGAATCTTTTCGAAATAGTGATAGTAAATATGATTGTATAGTTGGTATAAGTGGGGGAAGGGATAGTGCTTATGCTCTATATTATCTTGTAAAGAAGTGTAATTTGAGAGTACTAGCTTATACTGCTGATAATGGATTTGTTCCTGAGGAATCAAAAATCAATATGAGAAAAATGACAGATATATTAAATGTAAAACTTATTGTTGAAAAGCATGAGTTTTTGAAGAAGTGTATAAGACATAATGTTCTGTCATGGTTACGTAGACCTTCGCCTGCAATGATCCCCATGATATGTTGTGGATGCAGGCTTGGTATATTCCGCGGGCTGTTAAAATGTGCGAAAAAAAAAAAGATACCTCTTGTTATTAGTGGTGCTGGAAACCCAATAGAGGCTTCTCGCTTCAAAAAGAAATTTTTTACTGCAAATCCTTTTGGTAGGATGATATTTATTAGGAAAAGTAAAATATTTTCATTTCTATTCGGTTATGTGTATGAAATAATTAAAAATCCTCTCTATTTCTTAAACCCTATCAATACAATTATATTCTTGAAGGAATACTTTTATTGTTTTCATTCAAATAGAATTCGAGATCTCTTCTATCCAAATCAAAGAACATTGCGTCTTTATCGATACATTGAATGGAACGAAGATAAAATATTATTAACAATCAAAAATGAATTAAATTGGAAAATGTCAAAGGATAGTACATCTTCTTGGCGTTTTGACTGTCTTATAAGTATATTAAAAAACTATCTATTAAAGAAAAGTGTTGGATTTACGGAAAAAGATGAAATATTAAGTAATATGATAAGAGAAAAGATGATAACTAAAGAAGAAGCATTGAAAAGAATAAAATCTGAAAATATAACTCCATGGAATGTTTTATCCGAAGTTTTTAAAGATATTATGGGATAAATTTATACATATTGATAAAAAATCTTTCAGAAAAAATCTTTTTTAATATAAGATCTCGCAATTCTTTTAGAAAGACAATTTTGAGTTTTAAGATTTTCAGACAATAGTTTATATATTAGTTCAAATCTCTTTTCTTTGAAATCTAAGAAATATCTTAAATTATTTTTGTTTAACATATTGTTTAGTATAACGAGATCATATCAATAATTGTTCTTATAGCCTTATTTGAGTACATCTGGTAAGAGAAAAAGTGTTAACAATCAAGGCCAAATTAGAAGAACACGAACTCTAATTATTTGAAGATTTAATTGAATTTTTTACTTTTCTTCTTAACAAAAAAAAGGAAAAAATTAATTTATTTGATTAGAAATATCCCAGAGATTCGAAGCTTAGATGGTATTTATGTTTTTCAAAAATTTTCCAAAAACCGGGACAACCCAGATTAAAAGTGAAAAGAGCATTACCCATTCATAAAATGGAGTATAAAACATTACCATTAATATAGCTGTTATAAAAGGAAAGATGATCATATATAAACCGAGTAATCGGGGTATTTCTGTTTTATAGAATAAGATTAGTAATCCATAAAATATACTTGAAAAAACGACACCACCAAAAACAACATATGAAAAGATAAAATGCAGCCCTAAAGATGTAGTTCGGTCCTCTGAAAACAATCCTACCATAAAAAAACCAAAGAATCCTGTAAACATGCTAAATGACCCCAAACTACTTAATCGATATCTCATTCGAGGAAATTCGCCTGCTTCAATTGGGTTTGGAGCAAGTCTATATTCCATATAAAAAATAGCCGGTATTAATAAAATTGATGTAATCATCGCTCCATAATCTAAAAAGTAGGGTAATGGTGTATGATTAAAGGACCCCATATCGCTAATATAGTTATCAACAATATTGTAACCGTCAGGATCAAATTGAGCGACAATATATCCTATAATTATTGCAGAAAAAAAGGTAATCATAGAGGAAATAATCGAATATTTAACAACCTTAGGATTTATTAAGAAATCCTCATAAATATGACTCTTCCATTTCAGTAATGATTCATAAAAACCCATAATATCTCTCCTTAAAAAGTTATAAATTTGTTTATTAAAAAATAAATAAGAATCAATTTGAAAGAATAAGTTAATTATATCTAAAAAATCTCACTACATAATTTTTTAATTTTCTTCTTTCTTTTTGAGGAGATATCTCGAAAAAATATTCATATATAAACATTCTTCTGCAGGCATTTCTGTTGTCAATTCAGGACTTTCAGTAAATTCTACTTTAGCACCTCTAATGATTACAACTGGAGTTTGCTGATCTGCTTCATTTAATAGAAATTGTGCAGCACTCGTGAGATCGTCCGCAATAGCTCTCATAGTAATTTGCATAGGTCGATTATATAAATCTGGATGTCCCCTTAAATCTTCAATTGGCTCAAAACCGGCAGTTGCGATTGCTATTCCAATTGTGCCCTTTCTTAGAGGTTGGACCCTTGAGTCAGCAAAAATAATCCCTAAATCTTTTATATTAAATTCCATTTTTAGGGTATTCCTATATTCATGGATAACTTTTTCAGGATCTTTGGGTAATAAAACGAGATTATCTGGTCCAGCATTTGATTGATCAATCCCCGCATTTGCTATTAAGAAATCATTTACTTTTGCGAGGATAACATGCCCTCCTGGTAAACCTCCTAGAATCATTGTTGCCTCCTGTAATATTATTTCTACAAATCTCTCGTCCATATCATATTCTTCCGCCATTCTTTTTGCTTCTTCTGAGACGTGAATAACTTCATTTAAATTTATAATTCTCCCCTGTGAGGTCGCGATTACTTTTTCTGAAATAACGATTATGTCTCCCTCTTTTAGAGTTTTTCTTTTATCTTTTATGTTCTTGATAATAATTTCTAGCAGAGGGTCATTCTTTTTAATTAAAGGAAGTTTAATGGAGAAAAGGTTCATAGTGATAAAAAGAATTAAACTTATTTGATATATTTTGTTCTTCCCTTTATGGAATTAGATATGATTAACTCCAAAGTATTCGATTTCTTAGAAATTGGGGATGAACATCCTACAATTATAATGGGTGTGATAAATTTAAGCCCCGAATCTTTTTATAAAGGCTCGGTTTATGAAGATGTAAATAGAATTGAGCGTATTGTGTTGAAGATGATAAAAAATGGAGCTATAATCCTCGATTTAGGGGCAAGGTCAACAGCACCCTGGTCTAAAAAAATTACTGTCAAAGAGGAATTAAACCGAATCCTCCCGGCAATGGAAATACTTTGTAAAACAATTCCCGAGGATATAATTATTTCGGTTGATACGCAATATAAAGAAGTAGCTCAATCAGCGTTTAACGTGGCTTTAAAATTTAAAAAAAAGATGATTATAAATGATGTAAGTTGTTTAAAAACTGATGCTGCTTTAGAAGATTTTATTATTGAAGAAACAATTCCAATAATTTTAATGGCTTCAAAGAAATTTCCCGGCGATTTATTATATATTGAAGATATTATTAATGAATTTAAAACTACAATTAAAAGGCTAAAATTTAAAGGTTTTAATGAAAATAATATAATTTTAGATCCGGGAATTGGACATTGGATTGAAGAAAAGACTTATGAATATGATCTGAGAATAATTAATAATTTAGAAATGCTTAGAAAATTAAGGAAACCGATATTAGTAGCTTTATCTAGAAAATCTTTTATTGGCTCGATATTAAATATTCCTGAACCTGAAAATAGATATAATGGTACTCTTTCTGCGACTGCAATTGCTGTTTATAACGGGGCTCATATAGTTAGAACTCATGATGTAAACAATCAATTAGTAGAAATAATAAAATTGGCTGAAGCTTTAAGAAAGAATAAATAATCCTTCCGCATTTTTTAAGATTTTTAACTTTAAAAATGTGGACTGTAAACTAAAAACAAGCAATATGATTCAAATTTACATATAAATATATGGCAAAAATTAAAGTATTAATTATTCTGGTTCAGACTCTACAAGATATAACTGTGTTGACGATTATAAAATTGTGCTAACATTAATAAATGCATGCTACATATATTGTATATAGTAAAAATGTAAAAATTTCAATTTTAAATGAAAGATTTTACTTTTACAAAAAAATTATTTATATTAAGTCATAGATCCTATGGTCGACCATAAAGATAATGCTCTTGAAGATCATTACGATGCCGAAGATATACAAGTTTTAAAGGGTCTCGAAGGCGTAAATTTCTTATAATTCATAAGATCTCGTCAAAGAAAGAGACCTGCTATGTATATTGGGGACACGGGAAAAAGAGGTTTACACCATCTTGTTTTTGAGGTCCTTGATAACTGTGTCGATGAGGCTATGGCTGGTTTCGCAGATAAAATAGAAGTTGTTTTCAATAAAGATCATTCAGTTCAGATTTCAGACAATGGGCGCGGAATACCTATTGACATGCATCCAGAATATAATAAACCTGCTGTTGAAGTGATTATGGAATATCTACATAGCGGGGGTAAATTTGACAATAAAAGCTATAAAATATCTGGTGGATTGCATGGTGTTGGTCTTTCCGTTGTTAATGCCTTGACGGAATGGTTAATCGTAGAAATATATAGGGATAATGTTTATTATAAGCAAAGGTTTTCAAGGGGCGTAAAAGCAACAGAACCAGAAATACAAGAACTTGAGAATAAAAAGAAAGGTACGGCAATTACATTTTATCCTGACAAGGAAATTTTTGATATAGAAGATGAGAATAATATTTTTAATTTCTCAACAATCGCAGGCCGAATGAGAGAACTGGCTTTTCTAACACCTCAAGCTAGATTTGAAATCTACGATGAAAATACGGAAGAGGAAGAAGAATTCTATTATGAAGGGGGAATAACAGAGTTTATTACCTTTCTAAACAAAGATAAAAAGCCCCTCCATAATGACATTATTTCTGTAAGCGATGAGTATACAATTGAAAAGGATTCTAAAGTTTTCGTAGATGTCGCATTGCAATATAATCAGGGATATCAATCTAATATTCTCACTTATGCAAATACGATAAATACTATCGAGGGTGGCACGCATCTAACAGGATTTAAATCAGCACTTACCCGATCTTTGAATTCTTACATCGAAAAGAATATGGAGAAGAAATATAAAGAACATATTTTAAGCGGAAGCGATACGCGGGAAGGATTATCAGCAGTTATATCTGTGAAACTTCCTGATCCCCAATTTGAGAGCCAAACTAAAATTAAATTAGGAAATCCCGAAATTCGACAATTGGTTAGTCAAATCATTACCGAAAAATTTTATCAATTCTTAGAAGAAACCCCCCAAACTGCAAAAAAAATCGTCTTAAAAACAATTAATGCTAAAACGGCCAGAGAAGCTGCTCAAAAAGCTAGATCATTAATTCGTAGAAAATCTGAATTAGACAGTGCAAGAATGCCTGGAAAACTTGCCGATTGTTCTTCAAAAAACCCTGAAGAATGTGAGTTATTTATTGTAGAGGGCGATTCTGCTGGTGGATCAGCAAAACAGGGAAGGGACAGAACCTATCAAGCGATTCTTCCGCTAAGAGGAAAGATACTAAATGTTGAAAAAGCACGTATGGATAAAATACTACAAAATAATGAGATACTAGCAATAATTAAAGCAGTAGGAATTGGAGTTCAAGGGGTAAGCGATACTAATGGGACATCTGAAACAAATACTGAAAATGGAGAGAGTGAAGTTGACATTGACATGAATAATTTAAGATATTATAAAATAATAATATTTTGCGATGCTGATTCAGATGGACATCATATTAAAACTCTATTATTAACATTTTTCTTTAGATATATGCGACCTCTTATTGATGAGGGGCATCTTTATGTTGCGGTACCCCCACTTTATCAAGTTAAATATAAGAAGACTAAGCATTACGTATACACTGATGATGAAAAAGAGAAAGTTTTTGACGAATTAATTAAAAAATATACCTTGGAAAAGTCTGATTCTATTAAAGTTCAGAGATATAAAGGTTTAGGTGAAATGAATCCTGATGAACTTTATGAAACAACCATGAATCGAGAGACACGAGTTTTGAAGAAAATTACCTACGAAAACTATTTAGAAACTGACATTATTTTTTCAAAATTAATGGGAATTGACAGTTTACCAAGAAAAAAGTTCATAATTGAAAATTATGATGAAGTAAATGTATTAGATATTTAAATTCACTACTTTTTAAATTCAAGAATATAAAAGGTCCTTTTGTATGACAACAGAAAATATTCAAGAAATTTTACTAAAAGATGAGATGAAAACCAGTTATATTGATTATGCTATGTCTGTCGTAATTGGTAGAGCGATCCCAGATGTGAGGGATGGATTAAAGCATGTCCATCGTCGTATCATTTATGCTATGGCAAATAATAACTGGAATTATACAAGTTCTCATGTAAAATGTGCTAAAATCGTAGGAGAGACATTAGGAAATTTTCATCCTCACGGCGATTCTTCTGTTTATAATGCTCTCGTAAGAATGGCTCAAGTTTTTTCATTAAGATATCCATTAATTGATCCCCAAGGAAATTTTGGTTCGATTGATGGAGATCCTCCCGCAGCTTATCGATATACAGAGGCCAGACTTTCGCAGATTGCGAACGAGTTAATTGAAGATCTCGACAGAGAAACTGTAGCATTTCGCCCTAATTTTGATGATAGTACAGTAGAGCCAGCTTATTTACCAAGTAAACTTCCTAATATTTTACTTAATGGTACAAAAGGGATTGCTGTTGGAATGGCAACATCAATGCCCCCTCATAACCTTATGGAGATATGTACCGGTATTATTGCGACAATTGATAGCCCTGATATATCTATAGAAGAATTAATGGAAATTATAAAAGGGCCCGATTTTCCAACTGGCGGTAGCATTACAAATATGACGGGTATATACAATGCGTATTCAACGGGACATGGAACAATAACTATGAAAGGGAAAATTGACGTCGAAACAAAAGGAAAAACTAATAATTTAATTATAACCGAAATTCCTTATTTAGTAAACAAGGCCACTCTAATAGAATCTTTTGCAAAACTCATTAAGGATGGAGTACTAAAGGATATTAGGGACTTAAGAGATGAGTCTGACAGAAAGGGTATGCGGATTGTATTAGAGCTAAAAAAAAATGCTCAACCCGTAATTATTAAAAATATCTTATTTAAACGTACTAGACTTTCAACAAATTTTCCTGTAATCAATTTAGTTCTTGTAAATAACGGAAAGCAACCTAAAATTTTAAACCTAAAGGAATTAATCGAAGAATATATCAATCATCGACTTGATATAGTCTATAAAAGAACTCAATATGCACTTTTAAAAGCCCAAGAGAGGCTTCATAAAGTCGAGGGGCTAATTATCGCTTTAAATAATATTGATGAAGTCGTAAATATTATAAAAAAGGCAAAAGATACTGAAGATGCTAAAAATAAATTGATGAGCACATACGAAATATCTGAAATTCAAGTAAAGGCAATTTTAAATATGCCATTATCTCGATTGACCAATTTAGAGCGCCAAAAACTCAATGATGAAGAAAAAGAATTAAATAATAAAATCAAGGACTATGAGAAAATCTTAAAAAATAGACAAGAACGTTTAAATATAATTAAATCAGAATTGACTGAATTAAGTAAAAAATATGGAGATGAAAGACGTACAGAAATTATTGAGGATCCCATAGAAGTTCAAAGCATGGAAAAAAAAGATTTAGTTAAAAAAGAGCCGACAATCGTTATATTAACTAAAAATCACTATATTAAGAGAATGTCAGTGGCAGAATACAGAACTCAAAGGCGTGGAGGTCGTGGAAAAAAAGGGATGACTGTAGGAGAAGAAGATTTTATAGCCGATTTATTTGTATGTTCCACCCATGATACTATCTTATTTTTTACTTCACAAGGAAGGGTTTACTCAATGAAGGCTTTTGAAATCCCTCTACAAAAAAGAACTACTAAAGGAAAACCAATTGTAAATTTACTGAGTTTAATAGGAGGAGAGGAAATCTCTGATATGATTCCAATTAACAACTTTAACACCAATGAAATGCTTATCATGACTACAAAAAAGGGAATCATAAAAAAATGCAGCCTACGATTATTTTCTAAATTTAAAATAACTGGAGTTAGGGCTCAAAAAATAAAACCAGATGATAAATTAGTAAGTGTTAAAAAATTGTCAAATGAGCTCCAAGATATTTTTATTGCTACAAAACTGGGCTTTGCTATTAGATTTGATGAATCAGAATTAAGGGAACTTGGGAGAAACACAATGGGAGTAAAAGGAGTGAATTTACGTAAAGGTGATGAAGTTATCGATAGCATTCTCGTTACTGACGATGAAATTGTCTTGTCAATTACAAAAAATGCTTATGGACAAAGAACATTCATAAAAGAGTATAGAAAAACAGGGAGAGGGGCTAAAGGGGTTATCAATATATCTTTAAATGAGAAAGAAAACGATGAAGTTATTGCCATAAAAATTGCGAAAGACAAAGACCTGCTTATAGGAACTGAGCAAGGACAAATGATTCGATTTCCCGTTGATTCAGTCCGAATCACACACAGAAAAGCTAAAGGCGTGAGATTGATAAACCTTTATAAAGGGGATTCTGTTGTCGCAATTGGAAAATGTGCCAAAGAACTCGAAGAACTTGAAGAACCTGAAGAACTTGAAGAACCTGAAGAACTTGAAGAACCTGAAGAACTTGAAGAACTTGAAGAACTTGAAAACAATAAAAATTAAATTTTGCTAATCGAAGAATTTTAATTTTAAAAAACTTGTTTATTTATATGCTTCAAACTGATAAAGATGAACTCTTAATTGGTCTTATATCTGACACTCATGTTCCTTCAAGAGCACCGCATATTCCGGAAGTTATTATAGAGGATTTTAAAGACAAAAATATTGATTATTTATTTCATTTAGGTGATTATGAAACGTTTAAGGTGTATCAGGCGCTTACTGATGCTTTTGGCAAAGATAAAGTTATCGGGGTAATAGGAAATATGGATTTTGACCGCAAATTAAAAACATTATTACCAGAAACCATCGAACTTGAGTTATACGGTCATAAAATATTCATGACTCATGGCATGGGAGGTCCTAATATAGTAATTAAAAGATTAAATCGAAAATTTGACTTGACACCCTTTGATATCATAATTTTTGGCCATGTCCATAGACCTTATAATGAAGTGTGGAGAGACGGCAAATTATATCTTAACCCTGGCACTCCAACAGATAAAACATTCACAGATATAAATTCTTATGGATATTTAAAAATCTCTAAAGATAAAGTTGAGCCCGAAATTGTATATTTGTAATAAACTCTTATAATTTTGGATTGGAAGCTTTCAATTATTATTCCTTATTTTAATTACGAGAATTTGAACTCATAGCCACATTTAGTGCAATGTTTCTTTTTCGCATATATACGTCTTGGAATATAACTAATAATTTGTGTTTTATCCTCAATTTCTCTAATAGCAAAACCGGACGCGCCACAGTTTGGGCATTGCCGTTTCATACTGGTTGATTCTGTCATTGGTCTAGACATAGTAGGAGTGACGTAGGTTG
>JAHQWS010000333.1 GCA_029856295.1 Promethearchaeia archaeon | reverse complement strand
CATAATTTACTTACGTATTATTTTCAATATAATTACGGATTTTCACTTCTTTCGAAAGATTATACCACTATAGAGCTACTCAATACCATAGTAAATGCGTTTTCTCTTTTTGAGAGGCTCCCCGAATTAGATATATCATACATTTATGAGTATATTACTGATTCATATCATCATTCTCAGTATTCTACGTATGATGAGCGCTCTTTTTACGCGTGTAAGGATATTTATCAGTCTAATGGACAAGGTGGTTCAATAGCAGGGTTTCGATCATATCCTATTGAGTTTTATACACGGTCTAACAAATCTTGTTTTCAAGAGATTGAGTACTTCCATTCGCTTAAAAGTACTTTTTTTGCCTTAGACGCGCTTCTCAAGATGCACAAATTATCTACATTTAGTGAGTCAGTCGATCTTGAGTTACTGTTAAATGATATAGTAGAGTGCCAATTCTTAGATCCCTCATATGAGAACTATGGGGGGTTTATGAGCATGTTATGGTATAAACTATTGTCAAAAGATATTCAAACCAAAAATGTGTTTTTTCCTTATACGTACTATGCCATTAGAAATTTAGAGCTTCTTTCGCATTTTTTAGGCTTGAATAATATCTCTGATACCGGAATCGATACGGATGCGCTTTATTCTTATATATCAGATCATCTCGTAGAAGATTCCTCGTTTGTATACTGTAGTCCAAAATATTCAGATGAGATAGATACAATTTTAGAGAATACCTATTACATGATTTATATATTGAAAGTGCTTAACAGTTATACTCTTGACGACTCAAAAATTCGAAATTTTGTGCTTTACAACATTAATTATTCCAATATAAAAAATGTGTATTACAGCTATAAAATTCTACAAATTTTAGGGTTGGACATTGATCTGAATGCTGATCTCATTTATATGCTTATGGAGAATATATATTCGGCTTCCTTTCACGAATATTACACGACTACAGAAAAAAAAGAAATTGCCCAGGAAACAATACTGTGGATCTGTGATATGCTTTGTCACGGATTTGGCGACTCAACAACAGTAATCAATATTGAGCATCTTGAAAATTGCAAGTTTATGTCTATAGGCAATAACATAACCTTTAGTATCAATTCCAGTTATGGCGGAGATTATTGGATTTGGATTAATAATACGCTTTTAGATTCTGATTCTTTCATATACGGTCAGAATGTAATTTCATACTCTCTCGATAATTATACCGATAATTTAGGCGATTATTACGTTAAGATTAACGCTACTACGTTAGATGGTACATATGCCGAAACTACCGCTTCTTTTTCAGTATATTCCGCCTCTAGTACGATTGTAAATATTATAGGTCTCAACAGCTATGAATTTATGACAACGGGAAATAATATATCTTTTCAAATTAGTTCTGACTATCCTGATTGGTATAATTTCAGTATTGATGGAATTGAGGTTACTTCAGGACCATATTTTAACGGGCAGATTTTTGATTTTTCCATTGACAATTATTTTATTGGAACACATAATTTAAGTATTTGGGCAATAGGGTTAGATGGAAAAGAAAGTACGGCTCATGCAAGTTTTATGGTCTACTCTACTTCTGAAACGCTCATTCGGGTCTATTCAATTGAAAATCATATATTCGGTACCACAGGACATACCATAAATTTTAGCATTAGTTCCTCTTATCCTGATACCTATCAATTATCTATTGACAGTCTACTCGTTGCCACAGACGCATATATTAGCGGGGAACAAATCGTTTTTTCCTTGGACGGTTATAGTGTTGGTTCACATACGGTAATAATTTGGGCGAACGGGTCCGATGGAAAAGAAACGGAGTATAATATTGAATTTCATGTGTTTGCTGACTCATTCATTTACATTGATATTGATGACCTCCCAAATTATGAATTTAGAACCCTCGGAAACAATATCACTTTTATGATTAATGCTTCTTTTCCCGATAGCTTCAAATTTTTTATAGATGGTGTTCTAAACCATTCTGGAATGTATCAATTTGGTGGGCATCAGTTCAGCCTTTCAATTGATAATTATCCTATAGGAGAACATAATATTACCATCTGGTCCAATGATACCATTGGTAAAGAGTCTGAGTTTACCTCTAGTTTCAGCGTATATTCACTATCTAATACGATTGTGAATATAGAGGGTTTAGCTGACTATGAATTTTTAACCGCGGGGCATTTTATAAATTTTTCAATTAGTTCGTTTTATCCTGACTATTATACCTTATACATAGACAGCGTTTTACAGGTCAATACGAGCTATGAAAACGGAATACAATATTCATTTCCAATAGACGGATATGGCTTGGGTTATCATACGGTATATATATGGGCCATTGGAGAGGATGGTAAAATAGGTACCGCCTCCGAAGATTTCTTTGTGTATTCTAATTCAAGTACCATAATCAATGTAAATGGAATTCCTAATTACCTCTTTATGACCACCGGACACAACATAAATTTAAGTATCTCTTCCCAATATATTGGAATCTATAATATATCCGTTGATGGGACATTGGTACAAAACGGAACTTATATCCCGGATGAGGATATTATCTGGACCTCTGATAATTATACGGTTGGAGATCATAATGTTCTTATTTATGCGAAATGTATAGACGGTAAACAGGCGTATTATCAGACTATTTTCAATGTTTATTCAAATTCCAGTACATTAATTTCTATTTTCAACTTGACCGGGTTTGAGTTTATGTCAACCGGAAATATTCTTAACTTCACGATATACTCTGAATATCCCGATTACTTTGAGTTATGGATTGATAGCGTATTAACCTATACGAATAATTTTTCTAATGGAATTCCAATATTGTTTGAATTAGATAGTTTTTCTGCTATTTTAGGGAATCATTCCGTATATATCTGGGCGATTGGAAAAGATTTTATAGTGGGTTCCATCAATGCCGTATTCACCGTTTATAGCACTTCCGTCACGTTAGTTCAAATTAACGAACTTAATAACTGCGAATTTATGTCTGGGGGCAATAATTTAACGTTTACTGTTTTTTCCGATTATCCTGATTATTACGAGCTTTGGATTGATGGGTTTTTGGTACAATCAGATAATTTTTCAAACGAAGTTCCTATTGTCTATTTACTTGATAATTATACAGGTTATATAGGAACTCATTGTGTATTTATATGGGCCATTAGTCTTGATGGAAAGATCGCAACCATTACTGCTGAGTTTGAAGTTCAATCTCAATCTGAGACATTAATCACTATTATTGAGCTAGAGAATTATGTACATAACACTACCGGGAATAATTTAGTATTTATCGTTGTTTCACTTTATCCCGATCATTTTCAAGTGTGGATAGATGGAAGGCTATTTGCATCTGATAACTTTTCCAATGGACAAATATTTAATTTTTCAATTGATGGGTATGCTAATGGGCGTCATAACGTGTCAATTTGGGCTAAAGGATTAGATAATAAAGAAGCCAGAGTAACTTCTCAATTTGAGGTGTATCCTTGTGAACAACCCGCCAATAATAAAGGCTCTCAAGAAAGTGGTAGCACAAAAAAGAACGATACAGAATCCTCTTTCGAACATATTTATCTAAGTTCTCTCCCTATTATGATAACACTCATTATATTGCCCTCTATAATGATTGTCTTATCTTCCAGAAAAACTCAAAGGGAAATTAAAAGAGTAACATAATAGGCTTTTTCTTTTATTTAAATAAATGTTATTTACTAATCAAGTCATTACGGCGCTTAAAGAAATTAAGACCGAATACTTTAATTAACAATGTACAACTTTCCTAAGAGGAATATGAAAAAATAATGACTTTAAAAGAGAAAGTTTTGAGATTAGTTTAAAACAGGATCAGTTTATGACTCGACTTTTAGTCTATCATATCGCTATTTAATTCCTAAGAATTACCCGAAAATTAGATTTCCACTCAAAAATCCATGGTGATCAATACAGATTTGAATGATCATGAGAAAAATTTAATTTAAGAAATTAAACTTATTTTTACTTAAACATTAACGATAATTAATAAAATATTAAGGTTTTTTTAAAATGTCGGAAAAAGAGTGGCAAAAAGTGGCTAAAATACTAGTTAAAGCCAGCGGTAATCCTCTATTTCAACCCAATGATACCATGATTAAGCTATTAAAGACTCTATTAAATGAAGAACAAGCAAAATTCCTCTTGAATTTCAGAAATCCCATCTTGACATTTGCTAAGTTAAAAGAAAGAACAGGGATGGAAGAGAGAGATCTTAAAGCAATGCTAAATTCTTTAATGGATGAAGGAATCATTTTAGATATGCCTAATGAAGTTTCTGATATTATGGAGTACCATCTATTGGCGCCAATCCCTGATATATTCGAATATTCTTTAGTTAAAAAAGGCACCACAGAAAAAAGGAAGAAACTCGCAAAAATTTATGATAAAATACTTGAAGAGGCGAGTGAATTAACTCAAAAAAACTATGAGACAATAGTACCTTTGTTCAAAAATCAAATGCCCGCTTTTACGAGGATATTACCAATTGATAAGGAGCTTATTATTCCACAAGAAGAAACGTTACCTTTTTATGAAGCCGCTAAAATTATTGATCGAAATGATATCATCTCATTATCCCAATGTCCTTGTAAGTTCGAAAAGGAGCTTTTAGGTGATCCTTGTAAAGTGACAAAAGATCAATTTAGATGCTTACATTTGGGGCATATAGGTCGCTATTTTATTGAACATGGTTTTGGCAAACCAATATCCAAAGAAGAAGCGAAAAAAGTTTTAGTAGAAGCAGAAAAAGATGGTCTTGTTCATAAAGCTTTTCATTACGACTTTGATCTCGATAAAGAAGAAAATGCGATATGTAATTGCTGCAAATGTTGCTGTATCATCTTTCAAAGCTATTATCGAGGTATATGGCCATTCCATACTATAACTTCATATATCGCGGAAATAGATGAAAAAAAGTGCAAAGGTTGTGGAACGTGCGTCGAAAAATGCCCAATTGAAGCAATAACTTTAATAGATGGAATGGCTCATAATGATGATAACAAATGCATAGGTTGTGGAGTCTGCGTGCAGCAATGCCCGGAGAAAGCTAGAATATTACGAAAGACTGATCTTAGAAGTGTATTTATCCCGGTACCAAAAGTCGGTATATCTAATTAAAACTATAATATTGAGAATAACTATTCCCTGCTTTACTTATGAACACTTTTTACTAATAAGTAAAAAATAACTATTTTTAAATAATTTACATTATTATCAAAATTTAACAAAATTCAATTATATTTGGTGTTTAAAATTCTAAAATTAAAAGGAGCGAACATTCGATTAATTTATCTCATAGCTTTTTTAATAATTTTGTGGGCAACTTTCATGCCTGCGTTTACTACTCAAGATCCGAGTCGGTCTGATTTTAGTGCTGATATTTATACTGGTTATTATTTTACACATGTTACACTGATTTTTTATTTAATTGGAGTTATATTGATATTTTTCAGGAGACCCACTGCTTCTTTTGTTCTTACTGTTATTGGTAATGCTATTCTAAGCATGGTTATAATATACTTCTTAGCATTTACTGTTGGTACCATAGAAAAAGGGGAGATTTGGCATTTTTATTATGGTTTTTATATCATTCTATTCATATGGATTGTTTTGATTATATTAAATATCCTAATATATAAATTTAAATCAGAGTTAAGTGTTAAACCTTCACCAGATCAACCAGTGAATAATTAAGGCAAGAATTATTGAAAAGTACAAAATCAGAAACCATTTTCTAATTTAAATCTTTAAAGTTTTTATTTTTTTTCTTGTTATCATTTATAGTGAATGTAAAAATGGTTGACTTAGAACTTATTTATAAAGAAGTGGACGATTTATCTCGGGAAAAAATAATGGAGATAATGAGCACGCTCATCAACATCGACACCACACATCCCCCTGGGAAGACTTATAGGGAATACGTGACAGCTATTTCTCCTTACTTTAAAGAATTGGAATATGAATTAGAAGAAGTAATCATACCAGAAGAACGCTACAAAAAATTAGCTCCCCACTTAAAAGGAGCACGAATTAATCTTGTTGGAACTAAAAATTATGGTCAAGATAAGGACGTGAGTTTTTATGGACACATGGATGTTGTGCCAGCTACAAATGAAGGGCAATTAAAATGGCGTTTTCCACCCTTTCAAGCAACTATGATCAAAAGCGGAAAAATATACGGAAGAGGCACTGCGGACATGAAAGGTTCAATGGTCGGTTTAATTTTAGCTTTACAAATTATTGAGAAATTGAACCTCTCGCCGAAATATAACATTAGTGTTTTAAATTGTACTGATGAAGAGGGAGGCCCTTATGCTGGTGTTGCTTATTTAGCCGAAAAAGGATATGTGAAAGGAATTGTTTTTTGCATGGATGGAGCCAGTACTCCCACAATCATGGTTGGTTCTTATGGATCGATGAATGCAATTGTAGAGACGTTTGGAAGAAGCTGTCATTCTGCGGTTAATTTTATGGGAGTAAACGCATTAGAACAAAGTATACCCATTTTAACAGAACTGATGAAACTTAAAGAAAAAGTCGAACAACGTGAAAGTGATAATATTCCTGGACTACCTAGACCAGGATCGAATAGAAAATGGAACTTCTCTCCAATGTTTAATCTTAACATCATGAATGTTGGCACTAAAGCTAATATAGTACCTGATCACTTAACGTTACTCATAAACCGACGTATCATACCTGAGGAAAAATATGAGGACGTGAAGAAAGAAATTGAAGAAGCAGTTGAAAAGGGCAAAGCCAAAAGTAAATTAGTAAATGTGAAAACTACTTTCCACATTGGTTATCCCCCAATGAAAGTCGATGTTAATAGTCCAGGTATCACTAGAATGAAAAAAGTAATGGCTCTGGTCAAAAATATACCAGAGGAAAAAATAACTCTACTAGGAATGCCAGGCAGTACAGATATGGGGCTTGTAAATAAAATATTAAATACGGAAGATATTATCGTGTATGGCGCGGGATATGGTGGATCTAATGGACATGGAGTTAACGAGAACATAAGATTAAAGGATTTAAAAACCTTCATCAAGGAAATAATCGTATTCTTATGTCACGATTTATTAAGTTTAAATTTTCATTCAACTTTTTTTAAATGACGTTCGAATTCATATTCAGCGGGATCGATTGTCATAAATACCCAAAAACTAAGTAGTTGCACTCCTACGCAAAAAATGGCAATGATGAAATATATAAAAGTAAAATCGGCGCCATATAAAGCAAGCAAAATAAATATAAGGCCTCCAATAACCGCACCGATCATCATACCGAAATTAGCGGCTGAAATTGTAATAGCGTAATATGTAGCTTTCATTTCAGGATATTTTCGGGACATGTCCCCTCTTACTGTTTGATTTGCTACAGTTATAACAGTATTACTAAAAGCGAAGGTAATATATCCTATGATACCTCCGACGAAGCCAATAAGGAATATGCTGAAAAACAACCATGGGATATATACTAAGTGTCCAAAATATACCGCAAGCCTTCTATTCTTATCTGCAAGCCTCCCTCCAATAAAAGATGCAAGCAAGATTCCTATGACTGCCAATACGCTGAAAAACAAGCTGACTAAATATAACTCAAGTCCCTCATCGGATAACAAATACGTCACCGTCGTTCCCTCAAGCTTTATGAATCCAAGACTCATCCATACCATGAGTCCATAAAACGTGCCAATAATAATTCCATCAATTCTGTCTATTGTAGAGAAAGCAAATACTTTCCAATTTACTTTCTTGCTTAAAATATCCTTTACTTTTTTCCATACGTACAATTTTTCACTTGATATTAGCTCTTCTTCAATAAAATAAGGTGTAAAGCAAACAATAATCATTAAAATACCCTCCATCATGAATAACCAAGGAATTGGAAGTGATAATATAATAAAACTTATTCCTAAAAGGTAGCCACCTGCCATTTGACCGAATATAAGCATACCAAATGTCCAACCTTGCACGCGACCAAGCATATCTTTAGGGGTAACATCGAGAATTAGTCCATCTATAGCGGTATCTGCTATTGCTAAACCTATATTTATAAGAAGTCCGTAAAGCATTAAAAACATATAAATTAGCGAAACTTCCAATGGTAAATAAAAACTCATTACAATCCACCATATTCCACCAAAAGTCCCAAAGATACAAATAAAAGGAAATCTTCGACCAAACTTTTCTGAAATCTGATATTTATCATTAATCATTCCTATGAAAAACTTTAAACTCCACGGTAAAATAGTCAAAGCAGTTACCAAAAATAAAAGCGCCTCATCGAATCGGCGAATGTTGACAATAAGATAAAATGCTAGGGTAATCCCCCAAATTCCATTATGAAGTCCCTGAACTAAATAAAATGAAGTAAAAATAATACTATAATTTTTTTTGTATGCTATGGTCTTATCATCATTCATTTTAAAGCACTCTCCACAGTTACTATTTTGTATTTTATAGTATTTATAGAGTAGCTTCTACCGTTGAAAAAAATATAGCAACCACGCTAAGATATAAATAAGGCAAAAAATTATGATGGCAATGAGGCAAATTTTCGTGAAGGGATTAGATCGTCTATATTCAAAATTTTTATCTTTTTCATTCATTATTTTACTCTTTTATTTCTGTTCAATTATTTATTAAATGGAATCTAAGACCATTAATATCTTTTTATTGATTTCACTATACTGTAATCGGAAAAGATAGGTTTCGCTTCTAATAAGGGATACAAATCATCAACAAACTTCTTCACATAGGGAGTTGATTCGTGAAATTTCCTTGCATCTTCATCTCTAAATGTTATTATATGGATAAAGGAAGCAAGATCAATTTCTTGGAGGGATTCATAACACAAAGTATCTGGCTCGTTTTCCAATATCTTATCAAGGAATTCTTTAATTAATTTTTTGACCTTCTCGACATTTTCTTTTTTCGCTTAAAATTTGACTAATTTATGAATCATGGTAAAGATGATTTGTTATAATCTTATAAAATTTCTTTTTATAACCTATTATTAGTTGATTCAATAAAATTCTTTAGCATATATTTATCCAATAAATCTACAATTTTGTAAAAGAGTTTATTAACAAAAATGTCTTACTTTTCTATTGAAATCAATTCTTCAAAATTTTTTTATGGGTTGAAAAAATGAAATCTAATAAAAATTTGAAAGTGTTTTTAATTATTTTAGGAATAATATTCGTTGTCTCAACCGTCATTAGTAATGATTTCAGCAATAAGAGTGATAATATATCGAGCAATGATGAAATTTCCGAAGTTAAAAATAATACCAATTTAAAGACTGCAGATTTCTGGCTTAAAGCGGGCGGATTTGCGATTGATGAATATGGAGTGGAGGGTATAACATGGTCTCAATTCAATGATACTAATAATTTTTGCAACGGTGCTGGAACTTGGAGCGACCCGTATGTTATAGAAAATGTGACATTCGACGCTGCATTGTCGTCATATCCATTCAACCAATGGTGTTTATCTATTAAAAATTCCGAAGTTCCTTTTATAATCAACAATTGCACGATTAAGAATTCACAACAATGGGGGATGGAATTGTATAATGTAAGCAATTCACTAATAATAAACAACAATATAACGAATAATGGACACTCTGGGATATTCGCAAGAGAATCAAATAATAATACTATTTCAGGCAATAATATAAGCTTTAATGGTTTTGCATTTTTAAAGTCAGCAGGGATTTTGTTTAGTTTAAGTGATTTTCCCAATAGTTATTGTTGCTATAATAATATCTCTGGAAATACAGTATAAAATAACAGCAATGGAATTGCAATAAGAGCAGGTGGAGAAGTAGATGATGTAACACAATATTGCCATAATAATAGCATATCGGAAAATAATGTGACTAAAAACAGCGGTTATGGTATAGTGTTAGAAATATTTGGAGGAGAGGATGATGCAGTAAATAATCGCGTTTATTCTAGTAATAATTCTATTACGAATAACAACGTGACATTAAATTGTTATGGGGAACCCCATGAAAGTTGCGGTATAGGGTATAAGATAGAAGGAAAAAATAATACGATAATATATAGTAATTTTACCACCATCTCAGGAAACAATATAATTGGAAATCAAAATAATGGGCTATTGGTAAATACTGAGGGTGAGGATACTGCTGTAGTAAGGGTCAATAATATCACCATCTCAGGAAACTTTATAAATGAAAATAACCATTCATACTACGATCCTGATGAGGATGAATGGCATGGGGGTAATGGGATACAGTTTGCGTCAGATGAAAATGATAATTCTGATGTGGAACTTAAGTATAATAATATAGTGGGAAACATCGTAAAAAATAATTCAGAAAATGGGATATTTATAGCTGCTATGGCTGGAGATGGAAATAGTCATAATACAATCTCAGCGAACAACGTAACTGAAAACAAATTAGGGATAATTATATGGGGAAGTAATTATAACGATATCTTGGGAAACAATGCGAGTTTTAATGATAATGTAGGAATAGCTTTAGTGTTAAACCACTGTAACATTATATCAAAAAATAACGTGACTAACAACACTAACGGTATATATCTATATTATAGCAATTACAACAATGTTACATGGAACACACTGTGGGGTAATGAAGTTTGTATAACTGATGATAATTGCGTAGGTAATATTTATGAAGATAATGGTGACTGTGTAGTAAAGTATATTAGAGCCCCAGCTGCCGTTGGAGATGGAGACGACGATGATGATGACGATAAGGAAGCAGAAGCCATTCCTGGATATGATCTATTCATCTTTATCAGTACGATTTTCATCCTTCTTGGTGTTATATATGTAATCTTAATTAAGAAGCGGCTAAACTCCTAAAACTCTAAAATTAAATCTTAAACCATTTTTTTTTCTTCTATTTTTAATTGATTAAATAAAATTTAATTTCTTTAGTTCCTTATTTTTGAACTATGACTGATTCCGAATTTTATAACTTTGTAATTGTAGGTGCTGGTCCCGCAGGTTTAACTGCTGGTATAGTGGCCGCAAGAAACGGATTTAGTGCCATAATTCTGGAAAAAGGAGAGATAGCAAGTCCTAAGCCCCGTGGTGAGGGAATGGCCCATGGAAAAATTGTTGATGACATTTTAGGAAAAGATTATTTACCCTCAATCGGTTTAAAATCAAATGGGGGAAGAGTTTGGCATTCTCCAGGGGATCTTCAGATTACTACAACCTACAAAGAATACCCCCACTATTTTTTTGAATGGCGGGAATTTATCGATCGATTTGTCGAGGTTGCACAAGATTTAGGAGTAAAAATATTATTAAAATGTGAAGTTATAGAACCAATTGAAAAAGAAAGTACCTGTATAGGAGTTAAATATAAGGATGCAAGCGGAAGCATTCAAGAACTACATGGCAATGTAGTATTAGATTGTAGCGGCTATTCAGCAGTTCTTGGGAGGCATTACGGTATTCCTTATGATGAGGAAATCATTTGTCCTATTGTAAAATGTTTAATAAGTAAGGCTAATATTGATATCAAAGAGACTCCCGATCTTCAGTTTTATTTCATAGGCAATGGAGATTTGGAGTATTCACCGCGATTCCCTCAATGCGTTGCGTATTTATTTCCTCTTGCAAATAAAAGAGCAGAAGTTGGTTTAATGCTGCGTATGGCGCAAGCTCGAAGCATGAAAACTGTTACGATTCCCAGTGAAGATGAAATCATGAAAGTTTGGGATGAAATAAAAAAATCTTATCCCGGATATAGTGTATTTTTTAAAGGAGCAAAAATTGATTATGAAGAATTAACATGGCTTCCAAATGCTAAAATGGTTGAGAATTATTCCCCGATTTCAGGTGTGATTCTTATTGGCGATAGTGCTGCTTTTGTCAACCCATTTGGGTCTTCTGGACTCCTTTATTCAATGGAAATGGCAAATTTTTGGGTGAACATACTTACTACTGACTTAAAAGAACTTTCAGGCCAGAAAAAAGAAATCTCTGAGGTTAATAAAAAGTTATTTGAAAGTATTGACGAATATAAGAAAAAATTCGAAGAATTTGAAGTATATGAGCAAGTAAAAGGGTATTATAGTTTAATAGGGGCATTTGAATATAAGATTTTTAATCGATTACGCACGGCCGAGAAAATAAATAAGAAATGGGATTATATAGCATCTCTCCTGAAGCAAGCCTGAGAAATTAGACAACAACTGTACTGAGGGATGTTCCATTGGGAAAGGTACAAGAAATTAGTTTTATCTTAGATATTTTCCCCCAGGATCATTCCCTTTTAATTTAGAAAAATTATATCATGAAACTGAGAATTCTTATAATAAAGAATGAAAATTATTATTCCTTTTTTTAATGAACTAATTATTATAA
>JAHQWS010000332.1 GCA_029856295.1 Promethearchaeia archaeon | reverse complement strand
ATTTTCATTATTTATTTTCTTTGACTTAAAAGTTATGTCGTGAAATTGCACTACTTTTCACTTAATTAACATAACTAATTAATGAATTTAAATCTCTTTATTATGAAAAAAATTTATAACATAAGAACGAAAATAGAAAATTTCACAATTAAAATTAGAAATTCTTACCTTTTTGAATAATTCTTCCCACAAAAAATATCAAAAAGTGAGGGATTCCCTTCCTTAATTAAATATAAATGATGTTCTTATATATCCATCTTCATTAAAGTTTTCATACTAAACTATTTTAGCTAGGATTACTAAATAATTCTTAATGCAAATACATTCGCTCTACATCTTAAAGAATTCTGGCATTCCATTATACGAAAGATATTTTACAGACGAAATTAAAAAAGTTGATGTAAATTTGCTCACTCCCTTTTTCAGCGCCATTTTCACTTTCTCACAAGAGCTTGTTAGCCGAAATCTTGATGAATTAGAAATGAGCGGATTAAGGTTCACTTTCAAAGAAGAGAGTAATTTCATTTTTGTATTAGTATCGGACACAAGTGTAAGCATCTTATTCACTTCTACTAGATTAATTAGTATTGCAGATGCATTTTTTAGAGAGTATTACCAACTTGATAAGTTAAGGGAATTTCAACAGATAGAAAATCCTAAGTTTGATAAAGTAATTGATTCCATTATAAAAGGAGAAGATGAGGTACTCGAAAGCCAGAAACTTTATCCAAAAATAATTGATCTATTTATGAACTTAATTTTGCAGAATGAAATTGTGGGAGCTGCTCTACTAAATACTAAAGGCTCGATTTTATACAACTCCCTTCCAGATGAGCTATTATTGAATAGCGTCCGAGAATTAGAACTAAGATTTATGTCAGGCACATTAACTTTGCCTGAGATGTTCTATAGCTTGGAAAATGGCCAAAAAGTATTTTGCCGTATAATATCCAATATAGGTGCTTTTGATTTTTTTATTGTCTTACTTTTCGAAAAAAGTGTTCCATTAGGAATGGCAGAAATGAATCTATTCAAATGCTCCAAATCTATTGAAAAGTTAATTCTCGATGAAATTGATCTCATACTATAAAACAACGTGTTTTGTAAAGAATTGGTTTTTCAACAAAAATGTTAAATATCCAAATTTCTTACTTCATTTTGCTTCAAAAATGTCTGATTTAAAAAATCAAAAAAAAAAATGAGGCGATAAAGTACCAATGGTTAGTGAAGGGATGGAAAGAGTAATTAACTTATTAAAGCAGTTCAGTGAGTCTACATTAGATTTTAGTGTAGAATCTATACGTGAGGGTTTAGATCAATTGGGGGATATGGTAAAGCTTCCCAAGGATGTGAAATGTGAAACAGTTGATGCAGGAGGAGTACCTGCTGTATGGATTAGTACTCCTGGCGTGTTAAATGAACAAGTCATTCTATATTTACATGGAGGTGGCTATGTCGCGGGGTCCATTAAGTCTCATGAAAACCTTGCAGCACGGCTCTCTCGAGTATCAAAATTACGAGTATTATTAATTGATTATCGACTTGCGCCAGAACATATCTTTCCTGCGGCAATCGAAGATTCAACGAAAGCTTATCGCTGGCTTGTTTCTAATGAAGAAATTCTGCCAAAGGACATGATAATTGGGGGGGATTCTGCTGGTGGTGGATTAACAATTGCAACTCTCGTAAAATTGCGAGATGATGGAGATAAATTGCCAGTTGCAGCTGTATGCCTCTCTCCCTGGACCGATTTGGCAGTTACCGGGGATTCCATAAAAACTAATGCTGACATAGATCCATTTGTACCAGCTGTAGCTGTTGAGATCATGGCAAAATTATATTATGGAGATGAAGATGCTAAAAATCCACTAGTTTCTCCTCTCTACGCAAACCTCCATGGATTACCTCCTCTTTTGATTCAAGTAGGAACTGCGGAGGTTTTACTTGACGATTCGATACGAGTGGCAGACCGTGCTAAAGCAGCTGGAGTTGATGTTCAATTGGAGATTTGGCAGGATATGATCCATGTATTTGCTGCCTTTGCGGAATGGGCACCAGAAGGTCAACAAGGGATTGAACAAATTAATGAATTCATTCAAAAACATATTAAAAAGGAATATTTGGTTGCGGATTAGGTCTTAAAACTAGTTTTTAAACCCTGAGTTTAACGAACTTGATCAAATAAAATATAAAAAAATAATCTTTTTTTTTCTTAGATAATAGTTATTATTATGTTCGATATCATTGTAGTCGGTGCTGGAATCTCTGGCACAACCTTCGCTCACAAGGTTTCAAAATTTGCCAAAACTCTTTTAATTGAAGGAAAAGACGAAAAAAGTAAAAGAGAAACATTATTAACAAATATTTTTCCAGAGCATAATTGTGAATTTTTAACTGATATAGATTATTCAGATAAATCTCTATTCCCATGTGTTCATTATAAGATAAACTACATGAGTCATAAGTATAATGGAATTGTAGATTCAATGGAATTTGGCGCACCATTTGGCTATATAAGTTATACTGAAAAGCTTATTGATCATTTGATGCAAACTTGCGAAAATAATGGTGGGACTGTTAAATTCGATGAAAAAATATCAAAAGTTTCAAGAAATAGTGAAAAAGTTGAAGTTATATCAAATAAAGGTAATGTGTATTCAGGAAAACTATTGGCAATTGCTACTGGTTCTTACGGATTTGATTTACAAAAATCCCTTGGTTTTGAAATCCCAGATTCTTATAAGGGAGTTTATGTTCATCTTTATGGTGATGAGGATCGGTTAAAGGAACTCTCAGATTTTAACTATTTATTTCATATCAATCATAAAATAAGTGATAAAGGTCCATTTTTTATCAATAAGGGAAGTCATAGGTTATCAACAGGATTTTTAGGGAAGTCAAATGAAACCTATGAAGAAATCGTATCAAAATTGAACAGAATTCTAGATAGTTATAAACCAATTCAGCCTTATATTGCAGGATTAAAGAAGGGACCGGTTAAACCTGTTATAGGCGAGATATCCAAACATCCTATAAAAAATTTCTCTCGAGACAGGGCTATTGTTTTAGGGGAGGCAGGGGGTATAGTTACCTCCTTCTTTTATGAAGGATTATTGGGGGGTATTGTAAGTGCTGATATCGCTTCCAAAGTTATAGAACCATTGTTAGAAAGCAATAGTAATTTTACTCGAAACGAATTATATGAGTATGACAGAGAACTTAGAACGAAATTATTGGATACATATTTTAAAAATGGAGCTGCTTCCGAATATCTTTTTTACAGCTCTGGTTCGGCCATGAAGATAATATGGGAAACCTATACTAAATTTATTACTGAAAATAGTACCATTAGAAGATATGTGTGGGACGCGATTCGAAGTATTGAAGGCTACGATGTGAAAAGAGATAGATGGCTCGGTGAGCAAATTTTTAAAAATCTGCCCTTTTTAACAAAAATCACGTTAGGGCCATTGTTTTTAAAGGCCATGTTTAAATAATTTAAAAAATAGAAAAAAAGAAAAATAGTTTTTAATTAAATTGTACTCTACTTCTTTAACATTAATTTTTCAAGCCAAGAGGGAAGGAAAAAGCCGCTATAGAAAAAAAATGCTGCTAAAATTACGAGTATTCTATATATAGTTATTGTAATAAGATTTAACGGTGTTAATCCGTCTAAAGCAATTCCAATTGCGAACGCTATAAATGCTCCGATAAGTAATTTTCCCTTAAGTCTTATAGCGGGTTCTTCAGCACCTAATGATTTGCTAGCAAATATTATCCCTGTAATCAAAAAAGTTCCTAACACGATAAGGAAGTAATAGAGTGCAAATGATATGTACTCTCCATCGACAAGACTGGTTCTCACCACAATTAAAGAGGGACTCGTAAAAAGAAAATACAAATAAAATATCTCCCAGATTATTCCAGTAATCACTACTAAACTTAATATAACCTTCTGCTTGCTTTTATACACTAAATCGGTAAAAACTACCAACCAGCTTAAAAGTCCAAGTGGAATTAGAAATGCGCCTATAAAAAAGTATTGTACATCCGTTAGGGTTTCATTGGTTAACACCACCATTATAAAAGAAATAGCAACAGGCCAATACGTTTCACATATTATCAACCAAGTTAAGCCTGCGAATAATAAACCCCTCTTTTTATGTTCGAAAAATTTTGAGATTAATTTGACAGCAACAACTATAGAAATTACTACAAATATAGTGCCTGTTAATCCATTGTAAAACTCCATAAATTCTAAAGCCATGTAATCCCCTAGTTTTTAACAAAAATTTTTTATTTAATAATTATATTATCGTTCAAATATAAAAAGCTAGTTTTATATGGGAACATTAATTATCGCATACTTTATTGAAGTTTGGTTTAAAAAAAGAAAGAGTTTAAAGAAATCATTATTCTTCTTTAATAGTTCTTAAATGTTCCATCATTCCAGTACCAATTTCTCCAGTATCTAAATCTTTCATGATAACCATCTGCTCGAACAATTCAGTATATCCACCTGGAAATTGTCTGGCAAAACGTACAAAGGAATTTTTATTAATTCTCTCTGCTTTAATTCTGTAGTCTTTGCCTCCTAAATCTCTCATATAATACGTTGCTGTAAGCGGGCTATTAAATTTATCTGTATCGTTAACGGTTTCAATTTCAAATTCAGCGAGAGGTATCGTTCCATCTTTATCTGAAACGGAACCTGATAAATCTATTCGATTTTTTCGAAAATCTTTTCTCATACCGCAATTCCAATCTTTAAATTGAAAATGCGTCGCATTCCATTTGTCGAACTCAAACCAATCACGAAAACCCCAGCTTTTATCTCTCTGACCATATCCATTTATTTTTCTTGTTATACCGTCTTTAAGTTTCATTTCTCCTGTAATTATTCCTGAAGCTTCAAAATGGCGATGCCACGATGCTGATGAGTCCCTTCCAAAATCATATAGGTAAAATCTTGTGTCAAAAGTTATCTCCAATTGAATTTTCCTTCCCTTATATGAAATTTGCCACGTTTTAAGGGGTTTAATACATTTATAAGCAAGTTTTTTCTCCTGGAGCATTAGATTAGAGTCGTTATTAAATTGTTCTAATTCAGGTTCTCTATAATAAAATTCCCTATTTCCATCCCAAAAAAGAAGAAACACAAATTCCCGACGGTTTTCATTCGGTACTATTCCGATAGTAGAAAATCCAGACATCCTATTCTCAAGATCTGCCCAATTCCAATAATATGCCTCTCGCCATTTTAACTCATCGGTAGGTTGATGTAGATAGTCATCAGCATCAATATAATCAGTTTTTTTTATTTTTGAAGTCAGTTATATCAATCCTCCGGGAGTAAATATAATGAAGGGCCCCCTTTTTTTTTCTTTGCCTTACTTCTAAAGTGCCTCGTAATGCCCTGATCAAATTCATTTTCCATGAATTCAGGAACATATTTTTCCATCGTCCTTTCTGTAAGATCCCAATTAATTTCATCGGTAATTCCAACAAAGTTTGTGAACCGGGCATAGCCGTAGCAATACGCATATGCTCCTGCGATTAATCGCTGTTTTCTGTCCCATTTTGTGAATTTCATATATAATTCTCTCTGGGCTTTAGTAGCATATTCGAAAAAAGGTTCTAAAACATCCAATCCAATTGGTTTTACCACATCTCCATCACGAGTAAATAATGCTGCTCCCGTTATTCTATCTCCCCACGCTATTGGATCTGTAGTCATTGTCGCGAAATTATCTACAGTTGCTTTTACATTTTTTAATCGATAGGCAAAAGCAATATTACTATATGGTGCTTTAACTTCAGTTTCCGACCAAGGAAAATGGGGAGTTCCTCCATCATATAGATGTGAAATTTCTCTAAAAACTAAAATCTCCTCATCATTAATTTTATATGGGCCATGATCACATAGTTTTGCCCTGGCTTCACATTCATCTAAAAATGAAAATACTTCAAGATTCGACATAGTTTTTCTAATTTTGCTAGCTTCCTCTTTGGAAACTGCTTTAAAATGTTCCATTGCCCAATCAATATCCGGTTGATCCAAGGCAATATTAGCTGCTCCTCCATGCTCATTTAGTTCATTTAAATCAGCAACAAATAATTTACCGTTTTGAAAATATGAAGATGCTAAGCGTTTCCAGAAATCTAATAGAAATATTGTTTGACTTCTTTTTTCTTCGCTTTCTGATTTCGGGTCACTTCCATTCCTAAAAATTTCTCCCATCCGCCCCTCCATATAATATAAAGGAATATAATTAATAGTTAATGCCTGAAGTTCTGAGAGAATTTTTCGGGAATTTTTTCCCATCTCCTCGGGAGTAGTTTTTTCAGAAACTTTTTTAATTATATCATAAAGTATGTCGTAGGAATTATAGAACGAGACACATATGTAAGCAGTTACAGGGAAGATTTTAGACTCTAAGAGCCCCCTATGAGTAATAAGATATTCAAAAATATCATTAACTTCTTTAATTAATTCATTTGCCTCTATAATATCCAATATTTATCCCTTTTATAGAACTAATTGATATTATAATTATAAAATGAGGTATTATATTTTAATCTAAATAATTGAATGCAAATAGTAAGAAGTAATTAAAAATTAGGATCTTTTTAATTTTTTTCAGAAAGTTGTTGATAAGTTAAATCTCTTAGCCAACCCCTTCCTTTTAATTCTACTTGAGATATTAAATCTCTCGAACTTGGTTGATAGATATTCTCAAATTCAGTCTTATGTTTCTTAAAAAGCTTAAAGAAATATTCATAAATCATATTTTCAAAAGGTTTTATCTTAAAAAATGGATTTAAAAAGAAAGTGATAGTATATTGGCTAAAGCAGAAAACTGTATGGATCTTGATATTGGTTCCCTTTAATTTAAGTTCTGCCAAATTTTGAATGCAGATTTGGTCAGAAAAGCTTTCTAACGCACATATAAAAGGAGGTATAAGTTCAATATCAAAATTTATTTTTTTATTATCATCTTTGATATCTCTTTTTATGAAGTATTCGAGCGCACCTTCAAATAATTCACACATTAATATAATTGTGCCGTTTTTATCTGCAATAAAAAATCCAATAATAGGCGGGGCTGTAAAACTCAATGATTTTGAAGCTAACTTGAACCAATTTTTATCTTTATGAAAAAAATCCATCAATTCAGATGTTATTTCTACCTTTGATTCATCATTCGCTTCTTTCATAATCAGTTAAATGTAAAGTGTTTTTTTCAAAATATAAAATAGTCCTTTTTTTGAATAGTACGTACGTTGTCATATCACAAATTTGATTATGAGTTATAATCTCTAATTAATCTTCAGAGATCCCTTCCCTTGTCAATAATTAATAAAATTAAAAAATATTATCAAAATCAGTACTAAAACCTATATTTTTTTAACCGATATTGACACATTTTAATATAATACAAATATAATACAAATTAAAAGTCATATCACTTAATGAGATGTAAACATAATTAGAGGTGAATTTATTGGAAAGAATTGGTAAAGGGCTATCATGCTCATCCAAGTCAGAGGCAGTAGGAGAGCTTGTATTCGTGAAAACCGTTGAAGATGTAATTAACTTATTTGATAGTGCCACTGGTAAAATATGTTTAGTTGAGGAAGCAGGCACAACGACGTTAGGTCCAATTTTATCTGATTTGAGTGGAGTTCTCTGCACAACGGGTTCTGCAGGATCACATCTCGCAATCGTTTCGAGAGAATTCGGTTTAGCATGTATTATGGGTGTACGCTTTAGTGTAAAGGATTTAAATACTCTAAATGGGAAAAAATGTAAAATTTTCACTGAGGATGACGATACAGGCGTAGTTTTTATTGAGAATTGATAAATAAAATAGATCAATAATTATTTCTTATTTTTATAATACGTATAAGTAATATGGAATATATTGAATTCTTTAATGAAGGGATACCAGATCCGGCTATTTTGGGGGGGAAAGGTTCAAGCCTCATCAAGTTGATGCGAATTGGAATTAATGTTCCACCCGGATTTATATTAAACTCTAATTCTTATAAAACATTTCTTGAAGAATCTGAAAATAGTGAACTCTTAAAAGAATTATTAACAACAGAATTGACTATAAAAAAGGTTTTACATTTTTCAAAAGCTGTTAAACAGCTAATTCGCACTACAAGAATACCGTCTAAAATTGAAAAGCAAATTAAAATCGGTTTTAAGAAATTGAAGAAAGATAGCGGAAGTCATGCCTCATACGCCGTTAGATCCTCGGCTACAATCGAGGATACGGAAGCATATTCTTTTGCAGGTCAAGCAAAAACTTATTTACATAATAAAACTTTTGATGAGATAATTTTATCAGTAAAAAAATGCTGGGCATCCTTATTTACACCTAGTGCGCTTTTTTATATCATCCAAATGAATAAAAAAGGGCAAAAAATATCATTATTAGATATTCGAATGGCAGTTGTTATTCAAAAAATGGTTAATGCCGATGTTTCGGGAGTTTTATTCACAGCTAATGTCATTAATAATAATCAGGATGAAGTCATGATAAATTCAACATGGGGGCTTGGTGAAACTATAGCTAATAATACGGTAATCCCAGATATGTTTATATTTAAAAAAGTAGAATTTGAAATTGTCAAGAGCGTAATAGGCACGAAAGAAAAAAAATCAATTAGAAATCCTGACGGATCAAATACTATTATTATGGATACGGATACTGAGCATAGAGACATATATTCTCTTAATGAAAATCAGCTTAAGCAGCTATATAATTTAGGTTTAAAAATCGAGAATGCATTCAAATATCCCCAAGATATTGAATGGGCTATAGAAAATGATGTCATTTACACCTTACAATCCCGCCCAATCACTACACTAAAAAAATAAATATATACTTAGCTCTTTTTTGGGTAAAAAAATTGAAAACTTTTTTGTATCAATATAACAGAACTAGCCATAAATGTTAAGTCTTTTAAAAAGAAATTTCTTTCAACTATATATGTTAATATTTTTTATTTTTTGTCTAAAAGATATTAATTCTTGCCAAAAGGGGATTATTAATAGACGTTCAAAACTTTCTCGGAAAAGTTTATGATAAAATGATAAGGAAACAAATTTCTAATGAATTTGATCCTAAAGCTCTTACTATATTTAATAAAGGAGGAGTTCCAATAACTTCTTGCAGCGCAGAGAATGTTTTACAAGGCGGTTTATTCTCCGCACTCTCTCACTATGTTCAGGAATGTTTTGAAACCGAACTTAATCAAATAAAATTTGGAAATCAAGTTATTATATTTAAAAGATCTAAACATCTTTTGGGGGCAATAATAATGGATAACACAGATAAAATAGCAGCTAATAATATTGAAGTTGGTTTGAAGGACTTATTAGAACATCTTGAAGCCAATTGTCCTGAATTTGAAAAGGAAAAATTTGATGAACAAAAAATAGAAAATCTCGTAGAGCAATATATAACTGATCTCTCTTAAAAATTTAAGAAGATAGTAAAAAAGATTTATTTAGCCGTTATCTTGCTTGTTTTTAAAAAGCTCTGTTAATTTACTTTGCATGGAATCAATAATATTTTCGAAATTTCTGATAATAGAGCCAATTTCTTCTTTTAAGGAAGGATCTAAATCAAGTGCTTTTTTGATCTGTTCCACAGCATTATTATAATCTTTTTTCTCATGATAAATGCTTCCCATAAATAACCATGCTTTTGCATTTTCAGGATTTAATTTTATGGATAAATTATAGCTTTCTAGGGCTTTTTCAGAATTATTCATATGTTTATAGACATTTCCCATTCTATACCATGCTATAAAATTATCTTTATCTATCTCTACAGCTTTTTTAAGGAATTTTAGCGCGTTATCATAATTCCCTTTCAATTCGTTAGCGAAACCCATATTACTCCACGCTATTACATAGTCAGGCGCTAATTCTACTGCTTTTTGATAATTCTCAATTGCATTATCATATTCTTTTTTACCCAGCAATGCATTTCCCATGTTATAATATGAGAGTGAATTCTGTTCATCTAGTTCTATAGCATGTCTACACGTTTCAATAACTTTATCGAGTTTTCGATTATCTAAACCTTGTTTCGCTTCATTGTTTAATTGTTCTGTATATAATTTAATAATATAATTAGTTTCCTCATTCTTTAAATCCTTTTTATCAATAGTTCCAGCGATTTTTAAGGCTTTTTCTAATTCTTTATAAGCTTCACTAAACGTATTTTGAGATGCTAGTAGAGTAGCTTGCTCTTTAAGAAATTGAATTTCTTTCGAATGAACATGATCAGTTAATTCCTTAATTTCCCTTATCTTCTTACGCTTGCGTTCGATGTCTGTTATTTTATCTGCATCTTCTAAAGCATCTTGAAGTTCTTTTAGTTCCTTTGTAAACTTTTTTTGTTCTAGCATTAAACTTCCTTCTGATACTAACTTCTTAATCTCGGCTTCTCTTAGTAATTCATTGATTTTTCTAATTTCTTCATCCATTTCTTCAGATACATACATTTTATTTGACACCCTTAAAGCTTCATTAAATAGTTCTAGTGCCTCCTCATTCTTTTTTTGCTCTAATAGTTCTCTTCCTTGTTCCAAAATATGACTTATTTCACTAGAGTAAATTTGATTAACAACAAATTTAATATCTTCAAATTCCACATTATCTTCTTCCGCACATGCCATATTCTTGGCAATACTCATAGCAGAATACATTTCTCCTACTGCTTCTTCGAATTTTTTTTCCTCTATTAAATGCCGTCCCCTTTTTTTCCTCACATTGATACCTGCTGAACAGGTATTATCAATTAGCTCAGATAATTCATTTATTATTTGGGTTTTTTCTTCTGATTCAACCATTTCAAGCGCAATATCTAAACTTTTTTTAAGAGTTGAAGCCGCATCAGTAACAATATTAATTTTTTCTTCATAACCTTCTTCTTTTAATAGCTCAAGACCTTCTTCTTTTATAGGATTAATTCTTTCTGCATAAATAGGGTTAATTAATCTGCCTAATTTTTTTAAGATGCCTGATTTTTGCTCTGAATCATACATCATAATTGTTATTTTCTCTGCTTTTTTAAGTTCAGCAATAGCGTCATTAACATTATTTTGATCTAATAGTTCTTCACCCTTTTGTATTAACGGAGCTACTTTTTCCGAATAGATTTGATTTGTCTGGGTCTTTATGGTTAATATTTCATTCTCTTTCTGCCCCAAATCGGATAAATTATAACATATCTTAAGCGCTTCTTCATAAGTTTTAATGGCTTCGTCGTTTTTACTGCTTTGTTTTAATTCATCTGCTTGACTTACCATTGATTTAATTTTACCTAAATAGGTTTCATTCATAAGATTTTCTATATTAATAATTACCTCGTGTTCAGCTGTAGAACTATAAACATCATTAGCTTTAGTCATTGCTTTTTGAAGTGTATCAAGAGCAATATCAAAATCTCCTGTCTCCTTGAATGATGCTCCTTGACTAATGTATTCTTGAATTTTTGTTTCTTGCATCAAATAGTCAATTTTTTCTATTTCTAAATCCTTGAGATTTATGTTTTTTATTTTATTGTTAACTAGCCTCGCCTCTTCAATTAACCTAAATGCATCATCATGCTTTCCCTCCTCTGTTGATAACTTTACTTTTTCTCTAATATAACTAATTTCCTCAGAGTGCGTTTTATCAATTTCTTCTATTATTTTTTCGACTTCTGCTTCTCTTTCATCATATTCTTTTACTTTTAATCTAACAAATGATATACCTTCTCTAAATTTTCTTACAGCGTCTTCATAATTGTTTTGATTTTTTAGATTGTTAGCTTCTTTTAAAATTGGATTTAATTTTTTTAATACAGATGATTTCTTTGCCATAGTTTAATTTGCCCACTTTAGTTTTATTTTTCAAATTATTCTTCTGTTTATTATAAAGTAAAATAAAATGAAACCATTTAAAATCTTAGTCTATAGAACAAAATTAAAATTTTATTCCTGAATGTTTTTTTCTCAAATAATGTTTAAAACCATAAAAAACTTACTGTTTCAAATTCCGTTTATAATTTAATTAATTTTTTTTAAAATTTTTAATTTTTATAATCATTAATCTCTAAATTTTTAGATTTTAAAGTCCTTACGTTTTAATACCTAATATAATAATTAATATTAAGAGTTAAGGCAAGATATCCATTTTATCGTAAAATTATATTAAAAATAAATAAATGAGATTAAAAAAATGACAGAAGTAAAAGAAAGAATTACGGATTTGGGTTTTGAAGATACAGAATTGAGAGAAGAAACAGAACTCGAACTGGAGCACGAAGAAAAAGAAAATGCTTTTTTTCCCAAGATAAGACCTTTCTATATTCCTTGGTTCTGGCCTATGTTGTATTAGATAAAAATTTTTTTTTCTAATTTTTTTAAAATGAATCGTTTAGTC
>JAHQWS010000331.1 GCA_029856295.1 Promethearchaeia archaeon | reverse complement strand
CCCCATTATAGGATTATTAGTGATGTGGAACCTAAACTATACATTTATAATACTAGGAATAATTATAATTATATTTGCTTTATTGACGCAAGTTAAGAACGAGTATCTATAATTAACTTTTTTTTTAAAGATAATATAATAAATTTAAGATGGTTTTAAGAATGAATGAAAATGACCGAAATTAGAAGATTTAAAGATGAAGATGCATTAGAAACGTCAGATTTAATCAGAAAAACATTATCTGAAGTAAATAGTAAGTTTTATCCTAATTCAGTTATTGAATATATGTGTAATGAGTTTTCTCCTAAATTTTTGATTGAACTTTCAAAAGAACGCGAATTCTTTGTAGCTATTGAAAATTCTAAAATTATTGGAACTATAACTGTTATGAATGATTATATTGGTACAGCATTTGTAAATCCAGAGTATCATAGTAAGGGAATTGGCACAAAATTGATGGAGACCATTGAGAATTTAGCAAAAGAAAGAAAAATAGAAAATGTAAGATTACAATCAAGTATTAACGCTGTAGATTTTTATGAGAAATTAGGGTATTCAAAAGGGGAAAAATCTCAAAGTGAGGAATATGGGGTTACATATGAAATGAGTAAAGCTCTATGATACTTGTAAAAGTAAAATTTGGTCATAATTTTAGATATAACGTAAATTTTATTTTTAATAGACTTTTTTTATATTCATTCAAAACTTATGTATTTAAATTTAAATTTAAAAGGAAATTGATGATAATGGTAAAGTGTGAATGTCCCTCATGTTATTTTGAAATTGAATTAGATGAAGGTACAATTGAAGGAGAAGTTATTCCTTGCCCTGACTGCGGAGTAGATTTAGAAATAACAAAAATTGAAGGGGATAAGGTCGAAGTCATAGTTGCAGAGCTCGCAGAAGAGGATTGGGGAGAATAGATTATTCCAATTTATATGAAATGTTCATCATCTAATAGAATGAACAAAACACGATAATTTATAAAAGATAGTCTATTTTTATTGATTTTGGTTTAAAACCTTTAATATTCTTTATAAGTGTTTCAAGAATTTTACCCATTTTTTTGATAGTAGAATCATCAATACCGATTTTTAAGAAAATCTCATGGTAATTTTGGGTAAATTGGGTGGAATATAAAAATCTATGACAATTTGCACATAAACAAATCATATCTTTTTTCTTCATTATTTCTACTATCTTTTTAATCTCTAAAAACCTTAGATTCTTAGACCAAGATTCTTCTTTAATTTTGGGATCTCTATGATGAAAAGTTAAGGCAGGTAAATTATTATAAACATTGATTTTCCCGCAACCAACACATTTACCATCAAATAATTGTTCAATAAGGTATCTTTTTTTAAACCAATATTCAACATTCTGCCTTATATTAGAGTTCTTAATTAGACACTTTATTTCATTCGAAGTCTTATAAAAAAGATTCTTGCCTAAAATGATATTTTGGTATTTATTGAAAAGATGTTTATCAATCCTAATATGGCAATTATCACATAATACAATTATTTCTTCATTCGATAAAACCTTGATAATATAATCGAAACTTCTCGAATAAATTTTTGACCAACTAACAGTTTTTTGGTTTGGATTTTTATGATGAAAATTTAAAGAGGGAAGGAAAGTTATATCTGATTGTAATTCACATGTTAAATTACAACATTTTATCTCACCATAAAGTGCTTTGATAACATCATATTTTTTTTTATATCTTCTGATACTGAAAATAATTTGACTACATTCTTTGCATACTGAATTATGTTTTCCAAGTGTATTCTTCCCTCTAAGTGAAAAATCATCATAAGTTTTTATCTTATGACATCTTCCACATTCTTTTAATTTACCTACCGGATCATTATATAATTTAACGCCTCCTTTTAGCCTTTCTAAGCTAAAATCTGTAAATTGAAATCTTAAAAAATCTATAATTTCAGATAATAAATTCTCAAAAGAATGTGTATTAATTCCTATCAAGACATTTTCTTTAAATAAATCCTTAGTCAAATGTTTTATAATCAAAGGGGATTTTTCGTCCTTGAATTCTTCATTTAATTTTATTAATCGTTTTAAAATTTTTACGAGACTAATTAAATATTCTAGTAAAGGTAATTTTGCACTTTCAAGCTTAATTCTTGCTTTAAAATCTAAAAATATTTGTACAGGAATAGATTTTGTCCAGCTTTCTTCCTGTTTAATCCCTTGAACAATAAGATTTACACATTCGTAAATAGATGTATTTGCCTCTTTCGTCAACGAGAAGTATAAATGTCCGATAATTGTGTTTCTTACTTCCTTTGATAAGTATTGAACTCTAGTTCTATCTTTACTTAAAGCAAATGAAATATTATATGCAAGACTATAATTTAGAAGTAATTTTTTATATTTTTCATGACCTAAAAATTCTTTAACTCTATTTATAAGGGTATTATTACTGAATTTGAATTCACTAGCAACATCATCCCAATTTCCTTTTTTTTTGAATTCTTCAATTAATTTTAATAGTAAGTCTATTGGAATATTTATCTTTATAGCAGAGACATCCTTATATTCATGTTTATCTTTCATGCTTAAATTTCATGTATTACTGATTAGATTGTATAGTAATATTATAACTAATAAAATAGTATTAAAAGAAGTGGAATGTGGAAAATTACTGAATCATATCAGAAGTTCAACCTTAAATTACTTATTACTTTAGACTATTTTTTAATAGTTCAGCAAGTTTTTTACCAACAACTTGAGCTAATTCTTCAAAAGAGGCGTTTTTAACTCCCTCAAAACTCCCAAAATGAGTTAAAAGTTTATTTCTGGTTGCCGGACCTATACCCTTGATATCATCTAATAAAGAACCCGTTATATTCTTCTTTCTCTGCTTTTTATGTAGCCTTACTGCGAATCTGTGTGCTTCATCTCTGACTCTTTGAAATAATTTTAATAATGGTGAGGTTTTTGGCAAAATTAACGGTTCTTTTTCTCCAGGAATATATATCTCTTCGAAACGTTTAGCCAATCCTATGATTGGTATTCCTTCAATTCCTAATTCCTTTAATACAGAAACACCAGCATTTAGTTGGCCTTTTCCACCATCCACTAAAATCAAATCCGGTAATTGAAAACCATTTTCTATTAAAAAAAGATAGCGCCTCTTTATTACCTCTCTCATCATTGCAACATCGTCCGGCGTAGATTTCGAGCGAATTTTATAATGTCGATAATACTTATTATATGGTTTTCCTTCGAGAAAATAAACCATTGATCCTGTTGCATTTGTACCTTCTATGTTGGATATATCAAAGCCTTCAATAATTCTTGGCTCAACTGGTAAGTTTAGCATTTCTTTCGCCTTTTGTAGCGCAAATTTTATTTGATCATCTTCTTTCTGCTTGATATCTTCCATTTGAATCTGTTGATCTATCATAACTTTAGCATTCTTTAATGCGATGCGTATTAATCCAAATTCATCAACTATAGGTGTTCTAATTTGAATTGTTTTCTTTATATCTTTTAATAGGTCTTTTAAAAGTTTAATTCCTTCATCTTTTTTAGGTATTACAATTATATCAGGAAGAGTATACTTAATATCTTGATAATATTGCTCTAAAACAGAAATGAATATTTCTTCCCTCAAATTCAATTTTTCTCTTAAGTCTAAATTAAATGAACTCTTATTTGACATTTTACCCTCGCGAATGTGAATGATAACTAAGGCAGCATAATTTTTGTTACTCGTATATCCAATTATATCCTTATTTACTTCATGATCTAAAAGAACATGTTGACTTGCTGTGGAATGGTCAATCGCTTCCAGTTTATCTCTCCAAAATGCTGCCAATTCATAAGTTTGTTTTTCAGCCGAAATTTTCATTTTTTGTTTGATTTGGCTTTTGAGTTCTTCAGTTTCACCTTTTAAAAACAATTCAATTTTTTTTATGTTTTCGAGGTATTCTGCCTTCTCAATAGCGCTGATACATGGACCGGGACATAATTTCAATTGGTAATATAAACATGGTCTTTGTCTTTTTTGCACTTTTTTATTACATGAGCAATAGGGAAAAATTTTTCTTAAATCTCGTAAAATTCTTCTGATCTCCTTCTTATCAGTATATGGCCCTAAGAATAAATTTTCCTGTGAATACCATTGAGGATTTCTTAAAATTTTGATTCGTGGAAAATCTTCAGAATAAAAAATCCCAACCCAAGGGTATGATTTAGAATCGCGCATAATAACATTGAAACGAGGTAAATGTTTCTTAATTTGAATGTTTTCTAATATTGACGCCTCTTTTTCATTCTCGGTGACGATGTAATCTATGGATTTTATTCTTCTAACTAAATCTTTAATTTTTTCCTCATAATATGGGTCATTATGAGTGGATTTTATAAAATATTGCGATACCCTTTTTCTGAGATTACGCGCTTTGCCAATATAAATTATTTTATTACTTTTATCTTTAAACAAATAAATTCCTGGTTCATTCGGCAAACTCTTTCGTTGTAATTCTAAATCCAACATAATTATATTTTAAATTTTAAAATGAATAGAGAGGTTTCGTGATTCATTGATATTTTAATTTTAAAATGAATCAATTTTTATTAGAATATCTCTAATATACTTTTATATTAAAAAGGATTCATTTTATTTTTATTTTTCTTGAGTATTTATGATAAATTTTTCAGAGTTCGTAATGAATATTTTCCATTTATAAAGAAAAAATCAAAACTGTCTCAGAAGAAATCAAAAATTCACTTTATTCTTTTGATTTTAATGGGAACGCGAATATATTTTATTTTATTTCTTATATTAGAAAAAAATATTAAATATTAATTAAATATATGAATGTTAGCATAGTTAATTCGGATAGAAATAGATATAATGTTGATGTGCATATAGATGGTGTGAAACTAAAGGGATATAATTTTATAAGGAATAAAATTTTCAAAAAATATAGACACGAGCCAATTTGCTTAAAGTTTCTAGAAGCTTCCAAATCTCAAATTACTATTTGGTAGAATGCTAAATTTAGTCTAATAAAAAATTTAAATGAGTCTGAATCTTCCAAAAATAATACTCTTGGATTACTACAAATTCCACAGTACGTTTACTCTTCCGATCGTGAATAAAGGAGTTTTGTAGAAAAAGGTTTTATGAAATAGTGGTATTGTTAAGACCTATCGTAAAATTTTAGAGAAATATTATACTAACTCTAAAACCTATATTACATGATTCATTATATAAAATCAGACTATGAAAATTAGACTGTGTCCAAAATGTAAGAAACCAACATTAAGAAATGCCACTAACGTAAGTGGATGGCTAGCCCCTAGTATGTATGAATGTAGTGATAATGAATGTGGGTATGTTGGATATATTAATATTGAAGTGGACCCAGAAGATTTTAAGCTTGATGAAGAAGATAAATCAAATAAAGAAGCAAAAGAATAAAATTCCATACTTTCATAATATTAATAAAATGAATTCTAATTCTTCAAAAAGTGAGTAAAAATGGACCAATTAGTAAAAGATGCTGAAAGAATAAAATCCTTAGAAATTCAGGGTGCCACTAATGTAGCTATGAATGCGATAAATTATTTAAGTAGTTATGCCAAAAGATTGAAATATAATGAAATCGACAGGTGCTTGGATGATCTATACAAAGCAAGAGACATTTTGATTAATACCAGACCAACAGAACCCGCAATGAGGAATGGTTTAAAATATATTATGAGTAAATTAGAAAAGGAAAAACATGAGTGTAGTTTAGAAGATATCCCGGAAAAAATTGAAACTTATAAAAATGAATATCATGAATTACTCCTAAATTCAAAAAAAAAAATTGCTGAAATTGGTGCCCGTAGGATTCCTGAAGCTGATAGGGAATTTGTAGTTATGACTCATTGCCACTCATCATTAGTTACTGCTATACTCTTAGAAGCGAGAAGACAGGGCAAAAACTTTAAAGTTATAAACACAGAAACACAACCGAGACTACAAGGAAGGAAAACAGTATATGAATTATTAGAGGCAGATATAGAAGTAGTTCATGTAATTGATAGTGCAATGAGATGGGCTATAAAACACTTTCAAGTAGATGTGATATTAATTGGGGCGGACTCAATTACTTCAGAAGGTACAGTTTTGAATAAAATTGGTTCGAGATTACTTGCCCTAGTTGCTCATGAAGAAAATATTCCCTTCTATGTAGCATCACCCTTATTGAAGTATAACCCTGAAACAAATTTAGGAACTTTAGAAAAAATTGAAATGCGAGACGCGAAAGAAATATGGGAAAATCCTCCAAAAGGGAGGATTCAAATTTTAAATCCGGCTTTTGAAACTATAAGAAGAAGATATATAGATGGTTTAATAACCGAAGCTGGGATATTTGCCTCAAGTCATGTTCCAAATTATTTCGCTAAAATATATCCTGAATTGGTTGAATGAGATAATCTTTCCTTTATTTTTCAGTTACTTTAAGATATTCAGATTATTTTAGAAAAGAATTTTATTTATCATTATATTGCATACATATGGATCAATTCGAATCAGCGATGGATTTAATATTTAAGACACCTTTATATGCAAATCTTTATAAATCACATGGTATCAATAGAAGTGACATAAAGAGCAAGGAAGATTTACTTAAATTACCAACTGTGTCAAAAAAGCACATAAATGAAGATTATACAAAAGCCATAGCAAAACCGAACGATGTAATTAAATATCATACGACATCTGGATCATCAGGAAATCCGACCATCGTTGCGTTTACAAAAAACGATTGGGATATTTATGTACGGCAAAACACTAAATGTCTTCAGTTAATTGGCGCAACAAAGCATGATATATTCTATAATTCAACTCCTTATGGAATGTTCTTTGGTGGAATGGTTTTACATGATGGAAGTATTAATTTAGGTGGAAAGGTAATACCCGCTGGAACACTTTCAACGGCTGAAGCACATTTAAATTTAATTCAAACATTTAATCCCTCAGTTTTCATCGGCATTCCTCAATTTTTATTAAAACTAGGCAGATTAATAAGTGATAGAGGAAAAGATCCTCGTGAATTTTCTATTAAAAAAGCATATTGTTTAGGTGAGCCTTTACCTAATAAAAAGCGCGAATTAATAGAAGATTTGTGGGACATTGATATTTATTGCGGATATGGTTTGACAGAAGTAGGGGCGGGAGCAGAGTGTAGTGAAAAATTGGGTTTTCATTGGCCGACGGATGATGTTTTAATAGAAGTATTAGATGAAAAAAATGGAAAAGGAGAGTTGACATATACTACTCTTACGAAGACAGGGACGTTAGCAGTTCGTTTTAGATCAAGAGATTTGGGTTATATTTTTGATGAGCCATGTCCTTGTGGGGAAAAAACACCTCTAATTTCTCATATTGAAGAGAGAATTGATGATTTAGTTAAGGCAAAAGGAACTTTAATTAGCCCTTTTGCTGTTGATGATGCCATGTATTCATTTAAAAATATTAATAATTATTTATTCATAATCGATGACGATGAAGGCATTGATTCAATTAGAGTTTATGTAGAAGGGAGTAATATAGACTTCTTAAGTATTAAGAAAGCTATATATTCGAAGACATTTATTACACCTAATTTGGTAAGACATACGGAAAAGGATTCTATCCCTATGTTAAGTCGTAAAGGTAAACGATTTGTAGATTTAAGAAAAGAAAACCCTTATAATAATAAAATTAGAAATTTTGAGAAAGGAGCTTTTTAACTCCATTTTTCAATTGCTTTTCTTAATTCAGGGCTGGTTTTAGCCTTATGTTCCAAAGTTGAGCCTTCTAAAATAGCATCAACAGCTTGTCTGATCGCTTTAGCTCCTGCTAATGTACCATCTGGATGACCATGACAACCCCCACCAAATTGGTAAATCATATCTTTTCCTAAGATTTGGATGAGTTCAGGAACATGTAAGGGACTTAACCCACCAGACGCGACAGGTAATACGGGTTTAATGTTGCCCCAATCTTGATCAAGTAAGGTTTTGTTGTTTCCTTGAATTTTATTTTCGGTAATAACTCTATTTGTTTCTAGCACCTCTTGTTTTCCACCCTCCATTTTACCTACAATAGTTCCCGTATGGAGTTGATCCATTCCTAACAACCTCATAATTTTTGCTAAAGCTAGCATGGTCATGCCATGTTTCTTTTTTCGAGTTATTGCAGCGTGCATAGCTCGATGAGCATGAATTACAACGTTTTTATTATCAAGATAATCTCTTATTTCTTGAAGGGCGGAAAATCCAACAGTTAAAATATCTAGCATAATATATTCACCACCATGATCAATTACAAAATCAGCCCTTTTTTTCATAGTACTAACAGGAGCCGTTATATTGGGCATGTAGATTTTCTTTTCTCCTGTTTCATTTTCTACCTTATCTCTAATCTTTAGAGTTTCTTCAATTCTCTTTTCAAATCTATTAAATTTCATGCTAGTTAAGTTCTCATCATCTTTTACAATATCTAGACCTCCTCTCCAAGCCTCTCCACATACTTTTGCGTGTTCAACCTCGTTCAACCCGACTTTAGGTTTGACTATTGTTCCTAAGAGTGGTCTTGTTTCGATTTTTGTAAGTTTTCTAATTCCTTTAATTCCAAATTTAGGACCGGGATAAGCATGAACAATATCTTGAGGAAAAGTAATATCGAGTAATCGTAAATTTTTAAGAGCCTTCATCCCATAAATGTTTCCTGCAATTGCACTTAAAATTTGAGACATATTTCCCGCTTCAAAAAGGTCTTGGGTATATGCGATCTTTACAATATGATTATCCTCATCGATATAATAAGCTGAGGGCCGTAGCTTTTCTGCAATTTCTTTTGACATAGTTATAATATCTGTCCAAGTTCCTATAGAGCTTTCTTTTGCAATTTCTTCACAAGCCTGCTCAAGATTTGGACAGGCTTCAGGAGCCCTCTCAACATAATACATTGCAATTAGATCCTTATCACTTGGCATATAATTCTTATCTACATAATGTACCATCTTACATCGCTCGTTCTATCAATATTTTTTAAGTAGAATTTACTATATATAATTCTAAATAGTTTTGAAACCATAAAAATTTTATAGCATATTTAATTATCAAAAACAGTGGTTATATAATGAGTGAACTAAATACAAAACAAATCTATTTAGACGTTAAAGATTTAAGTTTCAAGAGTGAACAATTAGTTATTGATTTACTGAGATACTTGACCGAAGCTTTGCCTCAGATAAATATTAACCGTGAAGGTTTTGAAGTTGATATAACCGCACCAAAACAACTATCTAAAAGAGCAATTAAGCTCCGGATTAAAAAGTTTTTGCACAAAAAAGGAATTAACAGCGATTATAGACCCATTGCACTAAAAGATTTCGATAAGGATGGGTATATGATTAAGGAGAAAAAGATGGTAGAGTTAAGTTATTATTAATTTTATAAAAATAATACTCCTTAATAATAATTAAATAATTTAATAATTTTATTTTAAACGTGTCTTTTGAAGAAAATCTCAATTTGCAAATCAAGTCTATTGATGACTTGATGAGATGTATTACTTTATCCAGTTTATTAGAATTATCTGGTTGGCCCAAGCCTGGAAATGTACACAGAACTAAAGACTTTGAAAGCACGAGATTTGAACATTTTTTAGCAGGAATCGCATCAATTCAACCCAACTTTAGAGATTTATGTCAAAGAGTCTATCTTAATTCAAATATAAAAATAAAAAACTATAGCTTCATAAAAATAGGGCTTTTCTTTAAAGAAGCTGCAAAAGAAATGATGAAATGGCAAAAAGGGGGAAATGTTTTATTAGGTCATATCTTAATTTTCGGTCCTCTAGCAGCTGCCGCAGCGATATGTTTAAAGACGGAAAAAATGGGCTTTGACGATTTTAAAGTTAATATTAATAAAATAATTGATGATTCTACAGTTGAAGACACTATTGATTTATATGAAGCCATAAAAGTATGTAATCCTGGTGGTCTTGGAAAAATAGACAAATATGATATTTATGACGAAGGTTCTTTAACAAATATAAAAAAAGATAAAATAAATCTCAAGAAAATATTTGAGCATTCTAAAGATTACGATTCAATTAGCCTTGAATACTCGCAGGGATTTAGAATAATCTTGGAAGAAGGATTGCCCTATTATCTTGAGAAATTTAATTCAACAAAAGATATTAACGCGGCAACGGTAGATACATTTCTAAAAATTCTTTCTGACTATCCTGATACATTAATTACTAGAAAATCAGGATTAGATGCTGCCAAAATGGTTTCAAGTAAGGCTAGGGAAATTCTCATGCATGGAGGAATATCAAATGGAAAGGGGATCTTATTAATTAGACAATTAGATGATCTTCTACAATCTAAAAAGGGTATAATGAATCCGGGAACTACAGCAGATATCTTAGCAGGAATAATATTTTGTGCTCTACTATTTGGTTTAAGTTTTTAAATTACGATAAAAAATTTTTTGTAGGAATGTTATTTCTTTTAAATATAGGAAAAAATTTTAAGCACATTTAGAGTTTGATAAGTGATGGTGGAGTTTTGCGATGAATGCGGAGGAATGATGCTTCCTTCTAAGAAAGATGGGATTAAAGTTTTCAAATGTAAATGTGGTGCGATTAAACCATTTGCAGAAGAGAAAAAGGATTCTTACCAGCTGAAAACAAAAATAGAACATTCTATTAGAGATGAGGTAACAAATCTCTCAGAAGTAATGAATTGGAAAGAAGAAAATTTAAAAAGCACGATTAAAAATTTCAAGTGTCCTTCATGTGGATATAATAAAGCACACCTGGAAACGAGACAAACAAGAAGTGCTGATGAAGGTATGACACACTTTATTATATGTTTGAAATGTGGTCGCCATATAAAGATTGGAAGTTAGTTAAACTAATCAAATGGTTAATTTTTTAATAATTTCCTCCTCATTTATCTTCTTAGTAAAATCCAGCTTAATTATTTTATTATTACTTTTCAGCCCTGATACAATTTGGACTTGATTTGAGGGGATATTTAATTTCTTTCTTAGGATGTTAACTAATTCTTTGTTTGCCTTGTTTTTAACGGGCTTTGAGAGAAGATATATGGTGAAAGTTTTTCCATTCTCCATAATATTGAACTTTTTGGAATTCGGCTTAACATTTAAGTGAAGGAAATAAATTTTGTCAGATTTTCTTTCAATATATCCCATTTTTTTGATAAATTTGTCATTTAACTGAGTTTTATAAGATTTTAGATATATTTAGAAACATTCTTTTTTAATCTGTCAAATGATGGTTTAGATAAACGAAGTCCGCCTGCTAATTTATGTCCTCCTCCCATACCTCCTAAGTCTTCTTTAATCTTTTGTATTATCATGTTTACTCCATTACCATCATGTTCAGCTAAGTATTTCCGTGTACATCTAATGCTTAACTTTATAGTATGGTTCTTGTGCTCCTCATCGCCTAAGAATAAGAGTTTATATGGATCAAGAAGTTCATTTACCATACTAAAACTAGCGGTGTCTGACCAATTAGATGCTGGTATGCTTTTACCGGCTTCAATAAAAATTGCCATTTTCGTTTCATAACGAGGTAATGTCACTAAAGTTCTTAAATTTTTAACTAAATTAAAAATATATTCATAATATATTCCCTTTGCATAAAAAGTAGTTGATTTTCGCTGAATCATTGAAACGGCAGCATTAATATTTTTGAAGCATAGTATATTTAATAAAAGAGCGTGTTCAAAAGCAAATTTGAGTATCCCTTGTTTTTGGGGTAAAATAGCATAATGTCCATAACTATTGAAATTTCCTTCATCCTGAATTTTTTGGACTTCCATAGGGGTTAAATCAACAACCCTTTTATTCTGGTTTATTTGCAAAGCTTTTAAAAAGGGTTTGATGATATCATCTTCTTCACCACCTAATCCTTTAATAAAAGGAAGTATTGAATATTTCAAACCATTTTTTATCGATTCATACATACTTCCAAATAATATCAGTCCTTCTTTATCTTCAATAAGACCCTCATTTAATAATTCTTCATAAACTTCTCGATTAAATGATTGGAGTTTATCTGTTGATCTTAAGGTATCACCTGCAATCCCAATAATTGTCAACCATCCTAATTTTCTAACTGGCTTAGGTTTGATTTTTTTTGCAAACATATACGCTAAAGTTGAGCCAGCTATGTGATCCAAACCGTCGTATCCTGCAGTCGTGGGATTTACGAAAAATAAATTATCTGGAATATTTATATCATTAATATTCACATCTACTTCATGATGATCTAAAATATAAAAATGTTCCTTTCTCTGTTTTATAATAGGAATTAATTCTCTAAGATTAGAACCTACATCCGTAAATATCAAGGCTATTTTATCCATTTGAATTTTAGATAACATTCCTTGCAAATAATT
>JAHQWS010000330.1 GCA_029856295.1 Promethearchaeia archaeon | reverse complement strand
AATAAAAACACCTATTAATTTTATAATATTAAGAGAAAAAGAATCGGTATTGAGTACTAATGATAACTACAGTTTCTAATGATTTAAAGTCGATTATACTTGATGACTATATCTGTGAGAAAATTGACCTTAATTTATCAAAATCGGAAATACCTGCTTTTTTAGGTTGCTTTGTAGCAGATAAGGATGGAAAAACATTACTAAAATTCGAGATTTTCCAAGATGCTTTGGATTTCTTTCTAAAAAGGGATATAGATGGGAAAGAAAGTTGCCTCGACATTGAGCTTATTCCTATGTTTATTAGCGCCCTAGAACGGTTTTCAGCAGAGATAAATATTAAAGACTTAGCTGGATTCAAGTTAGAAGGCAAAAATATCAAATTGCAAACCTTTTTCGATTTTGAGGATTATTCGGTAATTTTCTTATTAAATCCTGAAGTTGATATCAAATTTGTTGATTCACAGATAAGAACTTATTTTTCCTTTCTTTTTGAGGTATATCATAATGATTTTCAAAATTTTAGAAAAATGGGTTCAGTTGATTATATATCGCATCTAGAATTAATCGGTAGAATTTGGTTAAAAGATTTAAATAAAATTTATATGAAGATGATTGAACACATCTAAGCAACTTCATACCATAAAAATTAAATGTTATTAGCCTTAAAGCTTCTTTTCATATATCTCTTAAAAACAAAAATTTAAGAGAATTGGAAATTTAACCTTTTTAACTCTCAGCAGAAGTGGATATATATGCCCGAATTTATAAAACCTTTGTCAGATGAGTTTGAAAATATCTATTATGTTGAGGGAGAAAGAAGGGGGGGGTATCCTTATTCGAATTCCATGCTAATAGGGGATTATTTAATTGACACTGGAATCTCAAATGGACGCATTAGAAAACTAAGAAGGAAATTTGATATTAAATCCGTTATAAATTCACACTGGCACGAGGATCATATTCTGGGCAACAGGGTGCTGAAAGAAGCTGAATTTTTGTGTCATAGTGAAGATAAGCATATTATAGAGGATATTGATAAAATTTTTCCTTTTTATGGTCTCAAGGTCGCAGACTTTCCAGAGTTTCAAGAATTACTTGAAGGATTCAGGATTAATAATACTAAAATAGATAGAGTTATCGAAAATGATGAAATAATTGAAATTAACGATTTACGTTTAAAAGTAATACATACCCCAGGTCATACAGCGGGCCACTGTTGCTTTTTTGAAGAAAAATCTAGAATATGTTTCCTAGCTGACATCGACCTTACCAATTTCGGTCCTTTTTACGGGGGTCTTGATTCGAGTGTTATGGATTTCGAAGAATCCATCGAAAAATTAGAAGAGTTGAATATGGAAGCCGCTGTTTCAGGGCATAAAGGGTTATTTCAAGGAGTAAAACTAATAAAAGAAGAATTAAAAAAATATAAATCGAAAATTTACGAATACGATGAAAGGATTTTATCCTATCTCTCAGAAACGAACCCAATAAACCCGGATGACTTGGTAAAAAAGAATATAATATATAGAAAATACGGTCCCTGGGAAGTATTTGAGATTATAGCCGAAAAAATAATGATTGAGAAACATTTTGAAAAATTTCTTAAAAACAAGATAATTGAAAAAAAAAATAATGGTTATATTTTAAACTAGCAGTTAGTCACTTCTTTTTTCACGAGCTAATCTTTCTAATTTATTGGTTTTACATTATTCGAAAGTTATTTGTTCTGGCCAACCTTTAACGACTTCATCCATGTCAATGCCTCGCTTCTTTAATACCGCCTTCCTAATCAAATAAACAACGACCCCTATACCCGCATAGGGAAAGACAATTATCGCTATTATGAGTCCGGCATCAGGATCAGTAAATAGCAGTAATATAAACACAAACGAGGAAACTGCTCCTAAAATGCTCATAATTTTGATACTCCTTAAGGAAGGTTTAAAACCTGATTTTTCATGTAATTCTGGAAACTTTTTGTGGAGTCGAATTGCTGCTATGCATAATGGAATCTGTAAAATAAGAACCACAACAGCAGTAACAGCACTTAATAATACGGCGGTTGTAGCTATACCAAATTGAGGTCCAAATAGCGGTATAAAGGTTACTAAGAAAATAATGCCTACTATGAGAAGGAGGGTTAAGGCGGGGATTGGAGTCTTGAATTTAGGGTGTAGCTTCGCAAATTTTTTAGGAAATAGTTCATCTCTTCCCGCCATTAAAAAGTCTCTCGAGAAAGCTAAGTACAAGGGATGCAAGGTCGATGCTATTGCTAGCGCAATTAATATGGTTATGATTACTATGAAACCTCCAGGAAGAATACCTCCTGACCGGATAATTTCAGTTACAGTTCCTACTGGTTTATTATACGGATGTATTCCAGCTACCATTAAAGCTTGTAGAGTATATAATATTAAGAGTACCGGGATACTTATAAGAAGGGCTCGTGGAATGTTTTTCTGAGGATTCTTTACTTCGCCAGCAACATCTAATATCAATGTAAATCCTGTGTATGAAAAGAAAAATACCAATGCAGCGAATAAAACTGGAGATACTCCAAGTGGAAACATAGGGTCAAAATTTCCTGAATCGTAATGCGAAAATGCAGCTATTAGAAAAATGATCATAACTAATATATCACCGACGATTGTAATAATCATTTCTACTAACCCTGATATTTCTACATGCAGAAAATTTAGCAGATAAAATGCAATTAATACTACTATGCCAACTATGATTACAAACATCATTCTACTTTCTTCTGGTATCATAAAAATTTCCGCTATAAATAATGCAAAAGTTGCGCCTAAAAAAGCCAATGCAGCACAGACAGCTAAAATTATCAACCATACAACCATAAACCCTACAAATTTTCCCATTAATCTACTGCTTACCATGTACGATCCTCCACCTACTGGAAGTGCTGAACCTACATACGCACAACAGTAAGCCACAAAGATTCCCGGTATTACCGCTAACATGTAAGCTATAAATATTGCAGGCCCCGTCCTAGACAAATAAGCTGCGGGTGATATCCATATAGAAGAACCAATAACCATACCAATGATGATAAAAACTGCCATTGGTAATGTGAGACCACGCTTTAATTCTTTATCTTCAGCCATAATTACTTACCTATAACTTCTTTTTTTAAAGTTTTATGTTTAAATATTTTTTAAATATAAAATGTATTAATTTTAAATTTAACCTAATAATTATTTAAATGTTTGAATTTTCAATCATAAGATAAACTTACAGAAATAGGAGAAAACGAATGAAAATTGGAACTGAATATATAAATACTCCTCTAAAAGATTATTCCGTCAAAATACACTGGCGAAATACAATGAATTATGCTGCTGCGATTAACGATCGCAATCCGTATTATTTTGATGATGAAAGGAATGATGGTATCGTCGCGCCACCAATGTACGCAGTCGCAATAACATGGCCTTTAATAGAGAATATCCGAGATTTCATGATTGGAAAAAAATTCTCAAATAGAGTTATGACAACAATGGTTCACTATAGTGAACATCTCGCCTTCCATCGGCTAATCAAGCCTAGTGATGAATTAACGATAAAAGGGAGGATAGCAGCAATCTTACCTCATCGAGCAGGGACATATGTTATTATACGGTTGGATGCGTTAGACCAAAATGAAGCGCCAGTGTTTACAGAACATATCGGAGGTATGCTTCGAGGCGTTGAATGTGCAGGTGAGGCAAAGGGAGAAGAAAATCTTCCAAAATTACCTCAAGAAAAAGATAACTCAAATCCCCTATGGAATGAAACTATAAAAATTGATAAGCTCCAAACTTTTCTCTACGATGGTTGTACGAATATTTTTTTTCCAATTCATACCTCTAAAAAATTTGCTCACATGGTAGGACTGTCTGATATCATTCTGCAAGGCACGGCTACACTTGCGTATGCGGTTAAAGAGATTACTAATAAAGAAGCTAAAGGAAATCCAGAAAATATAAAAGCGATAGCATGTAATTTTACTGGTATGGTTTTGCCAGGAACAGACATTGAGATCCACCTAAAAAACAGAAGCAAATTAGAAGGAGATGTGAATTTATTTTTTGAAGTTTATAATAATGAGCACAAGAAAGCAATAAGAAATGGATATATAAAAATTAAAGAATAAAAATATATTAAATTAGGTAATATTTGTCGAAAGAATAAAAAATTCATATATATTTAAAATCCACACAAAGGTGAAAATAAGAGAAATGGAACTACCAAAATTTAAACTTTTCTGGAATTATCCGGAATATTGGGCCGAAAAAAAGCCTGATTTTCCCTCAATTAGGTTTGGTAAGAAAACTGTTATTACTGCAAAAGAATTGAATGATAAATCTGATCAACTTGCCATGGCTTTTTTAGATATGGGTATAAAAAAAGGGGATACCGTTGTTACAGTGCTCCCAACAATACCTGAATATATTATTATCTTTATAGCAGCTAGTAAGATAGGCGCTATAACAATCCCCATGGACAAGGAATACAAAAAAGCAGATTTTAGGCTGTTAATTCCACATTCTGAACCAAAAGTTATAGTCACAATTGATAAATGGCAAAAGAACAAAATTGCCGATAATTTAAGAGATTTAAGTTCTGAATTCGGAGATATTCAATATATTATGGTGGGTAAACATGCTTTAGGCACTCCATTTGAAGATTTAATGGCAAAGGATTATAAACTCATTGATAAATTGAAAGCTGCCAAAGACAATCAGGATCCGGGGGATTGTACTCTCGTAGTATGGACAGGTGGTACAACTGGATTTCCCAAAGCGGTTGAGTTATCTCATACAAATATTATTGAGATGTGCCATATCGAATATAATACACTAATGGACTTTTTCATAACAAAAGGTTTCATGAAAGTAGATGAGCACCCTAAATGGCTGTTGAATTTGCCTGTCAGTCATGTCGGCGGGACTGTTGAACTGCTTGGAACTGGTATTATATCTGGAGCAGAGAATATTGTACAAGCATCTTGGTCTCCCTGGGATTCATTAAAAGCAATGCAAAAGTATGATCTTAAAGTTTTTGGGGGTGTCCCTACAATGTTTAAGATTTACCTTTCTTTGCCAGATCTCGATACGTTTGAGCCAAAGAAATATTTAAAACTGACTATTCTCTCAGGAGAAAAAGTACCATTAGATCTATTGAAAGGGATCAATGATCGTATTTGTGAAAATATAATTGTTGGATATGGAAGCACCGAAGCCGGGGCAGAAGTAACTTTTACAGAACCGGGAGAAGATTTCGAAAAAATTGCAAAAGGTTATGGAGGAAAAGCACTTCCAGGTATGGACATAAAAATTATAGATGAGGAAGGAAAAGAGCTTCCTCCAGGAGAAATAGGTGAAGTCCTAGTCAATGGTCCCCTAACGAGCAAAAAATATTATAAAATGCCCGAGGAAGATAAAGCAGGATTTACCTCCGATGGATATTGTAAAACAGGGGATCTAGGGTATCTTGATGAAGAAGGAGGATTATATATTACGGGACGAATTAAAGAAATTATGAGAGTAGGAGCTTATACAGTGCTTCCTGCGGAGATTGAAGATCTTGCAATTTCACACCCAAAAGTGGCAATCGCAGCCGCACTAGGTGCCCCTGATGAGATACTCGGGGAAGTTGTTTGGCTTGTGATAGGACCGGAGTTAGGGCAAAATTTTGACGAGAGTGATAAAGAAGAAATTATGAAGATATGCGAAGATAATTTGGCTAAATTTAAAGTTCCAAAGAAAATTATTGTATATCCTCTTGATCCCAATGATCTTCCGATTACGAGAATTGGAAAAGTTGATCGTATGAGGTTAAAAAAAGAACTATTGCCTCCTCCAAAATAACGTTATATCTAAATTTTTTTTAACAATATTCTAATTTTTTGGCAATTTCTTTCTTATAAGCGTAAAAAATTCTGAAAGATCAATATTTCCTCCGCTAATAATTACTCCTATTTTTGCGCCTTTAGTCCATGGAGAAATTTCATCATTATAAAGCAACCCTGCTAAGGAAACTGCACCTGAAGGCTCAACTACTAATTTCATTCTCTCCCAGTAAAATTGCATTGCGTCAACGATTTGGTCTTCGGTAACAGTTATTATTTTATCAACCTTTTCTAAGATTACTTTAAAGGTATTTTTTCCTAATGAAGTGCGAAGTCCGTCTGCGATTGTTTGAGGATTTATTGAAGGGTATAATTGTTTATCATAAAACGATCTAAACGCATCATCTGCGTTTTTTGGCTCCACAGCAATTATTTTAATATCAGGACATAAACCTTTAGCTGCAATTGAGCTCCCGCTCAATAATCCTCCGCCACCTACAGGAACAAGTAACATGTCTAATTGCCCAACTTCTTTTATTAATTCATAAGCAGCAGTACCCGCGCCTAAATAGACGTTTTTATTATCATGGGGATGGACTAAAGTATAACCTTTATCTTGTACTAACTCGTCAGCTAATTTTTCACGATCAAGAGGATCATTTCCACTTATAACAATTTCAGCCCCATAACGGTTTGTTGCTTCTTTCTTTACTTTAGGCGCATTTTCAGGCATAACAATAATAGCCTTTATTCCTAATGATGTAGCTGCCAATGCCACGGCTTGAGCATGATTACCTGATGAATGTGCTATTATCCCCCTATTTTTTTTTTCATCAGTTAAGCAATTAAGGGCATTCCATGCCCCTCTAAATTTAAAAGACCCCGTACGTTGGAAATTCTCACATTTTATATAGACTTTAGCATCACCTACCAACGAATTGAGAGTGCGACTAGTCATGACAGGAGTTTTATTAACACCCTTTTTGACTCTCTCATACACTTCTTTATAATCTTCGAAAATTTTTACCAACCTTCTATAAATAATAAGATATACAATTCAATATTGAATATGTAAATTATTTAAACTCAAAAAGGATTTTGAAATGAATTCATCTCAATTGAATTGCTTTTTTAAGCAAAAAACGTTTTTTAACTTATTAATTCATTAAAAATTGTAAAATAAGGTGAGGTAATTAAAATGGAAAATGTTGTATTATATGAAAAGAAAGGAGATATCGGGAAAATCATACTCAATAAACCAGAACAACGAAATTCTTTAGATTTAATAACAGTTCAAAAATTAATTAAATCATTTAAACAGAGTGCTAAAAATAATGACGTCTGTGTAATTTTTACAGCTGAAGGAAAACATTTTACTGTAGGCGATGATCTCAAATATACATATGAATTACTCAATGATATAGAAAAATTACCTGAAGCCATGGAATTTATTGGATGCTTTCAAGAGTTAACAAGAGCGATGTTAGCCCATCCGGGAGTAATAATTGCGGGGCTCCATGGATGGGTAATTGGAGGGGGTTTGGAGATGTTATTATGCTGTGATTTAAGAATTGCTGCCACAGATACGAGAATAATGCTGCCTGAGTTAGGAGTTGGACTCTTCTTTTCAAATGGTTCCACAAAATTATTACAACTTATAATTGGTCAAGGACGTGCTAAAGAATTAATGTTTTTAGGCAAGGAAATAAATGCGGAACAAGCTCTCAATATTGGTTTAGTAAGTGAAATTTGTAAAGCAGAAGGATTAAATAGGATTCTTAAGCGAACAGCAAATTCTATCTTACAAAATTCTCATCTCGCAGTTCGCATAGCTAAAAAGCTCTTAAATGAAAATCTTGATAAAGATATGGCGGGTGTTCTGGATAGCGAAATGCTTGCGATTATGGAGACAGGGCAATCTGAAGAGGGAAAACGAAGAATTGGGAAATTTGTGAAAAAAGAATAGAGTATAATTTGTAATTAAATTTATTATTAATTTTTTTTTTAAAAATGATGAGTCGATTGTGTTATTTCATTGAATCAACATATTTTTTTCTAAGACCAGGTCTGTCTATTTTTCCAAGACGTGTAATAGGGAGTTCTTTTTCGAAAACAATTTTCTTAGGAACTTTAAAATCTGCTAATTGTTGTTTACATAATTCGATTATCTCATTTTCGTCCACTTCTTTTCCAACTTCAGGGACAATCGCAAGCCATATTGCATCTCCATAAATTTCATCAGGAAATCCAATTGCTGCTGCCATTACTACATGGGGATGCTGAACAGCTATATCCTCTACTTCTGAAGGAAGAACAGTATATCCGCCTACTCTTATTATAAATTTCTTCCTCCCTTTGATATAAAGAGTTCCATCATTAGAAATATAGCCAAGATCCCCGCTCTTACACCACCCCTCTTCAGTAAAGGTGGCTTTATTTTCCTCAGGCATGTTAAAATATTCATTAATCGTTTGCGTTCCCTTAAAAAGCATTTCTCCTATCTCTCCAGGAGGTAACTCATTCCCCTCATCATCTACGATTTTAACCTCTTGCTCTGGAAGCAATTTACCAATATAACCATTTGCTAGTTCATCCAATGAATCACCGAGTTCTGTAAAGGTTACTTCTGGTCCAGATTCAGTACTCCCATATGCATTAAGAATATTTGGACAAATTCTCTCCTTCATACCAGTTAATAATTCCATGCTCAATTTTTCTCCGCTAACCACAGCCACTTTTAACATGGAAAGATCAAAACTATCCAAGTCTGGTAAGCTCAAGAGAATAGCATACATAGTCGGGACCCCTCCTATTAATGGAACATTCTCCTTTTTTGTGGTCCTTAATACGGCATATGGATTCCATTGCTCCTGCAATATTAATTGATTCCCTCCAGCTAAGCCTGTACCCATAATTTCTACTGGACCCCCAACATGGCTAGTGGGAAGATTAACTAATATTTTGAATCTCTGTGAGGCGCCAAGCTTTCCAATTCTCTCACCTATATAATTACTTTCATGATAACTCGCACGAGCAATATTCTTATGAGATAACATCGCAGCTTTTGGATTCCCAGTGGTTCCCCCCGTGAATATAATGAGAGCACCATCCTCTGGATTTAATGATTTTCTAACTTCTTCTAATTCTGTATCCAATTCATATGTAGTAGATAATAACTCTTCAAAAGGAGTTCCGAATTCATCACGACCTATAATAAAGTATTTAATATCCGAGTCAAATTCAGAACTTAACTCACTAATCGTATTAGCTATATTATAACCTCGAGCTTTCCCTATTAGGATCATTATTTTTGGTTTTATATGCGAAATAAATCGACGATAATCTCCAGGTCTAAAACGTACATCCATAGGGACACAGATAGCTCCAACCGAATTAGCAGCTAAATAAATTAACGCAAATTCCATGATCATAGGAAGGATAGTTACCACCCTATCCCCTCTTTTGACACCTAACCTAATGAAAGCTTTAGACAATTGATCAACTGTCTCCTTAAATTCTCTCGCATTATATTTTTTCCATTTGAATTTGATTAACGGAAAATTAGGATCTACTGAAGCCCAATGATCAACATATTGCCATAAAAAATCAAACTTTGGAATATCCATCTAATCACTTTTCATATTTTCTATTAATTTATATAATTTCAATCTATGTATAAAAATTTTTAACTTTTATTCCGTAAATTTGAATAAAATTTCTAAATAAAAACTTATAAAAATAAAATTCTTATTCTGAAATATATTGAAAAAATAAAACTAATATTATCAAAATTATAAGAGAGATGTATAAAAATATGTCAGAAGATTCTGTCTTGTATGAAAAAAAAGGGGATATTGGCACAATAACCCTCAATAAACCTGAACAACGAAATACTTTAGATTTAAAAACAAATATTAAGTTAATTGAGGCATTCAAGCAAAGTGCTGAAAATAGAGATGTATGTGTAATATATGCCGCAAATGGAAAACATTTTACAGTAGGGGCAGATCTTAAATATGGATACGAACTAGCATCCAATACTGATCGAATGGCTGAAGCCATAGAATTTATGGAATCTTGGCAAATATTAACGAGATCCATGTATGCTCATCCAGGAATTATTATTGTAGGGTATCATGGCTGGGTCATTGGTGGGGGATTCGAACACACACTTGCGAGTGATTTAAGAATTGCTGCGAGTGATACTCGAATAATGTTGCCTGAAGTGGGTGTCGGACTTTTTTTCTCCAATGCTTCAACAAAAATATTGCCAAGAATAATTGGAGAAGGGAGAGCCAAGGAGCTTATGCTTTTAGGTAAAGAAATTTCTGCACAACAAGCTCTTAATATCGGTTTAGTTAATGAAGTTTGTAAACCTGAATCACTTGATAGAATACTTAAGAAAACAGCTAATAGTATTGTAGCTAAAGATCACCTTGCACTACGCTTAACAAAACAACTCATTAATGAAAATCAAGATATTGATATTGAGGGAGTATTAGGACGAGAATCTGTTGCGATGATAACAACCGGACAATCTGAAGGGCTCAGAGAAAAACTTAAAAAATTTATAGAACATTAAAAAAAAGTAAAAATAAGAAAGCTAAGTTTAATATTTTTTATTCAATTTTTCTATTTTTTTAGCTTTTCTATTCAAATATTTCATAATATAACTCAAAGCATCATCAACAGCATAATCATAAGCTGAGAGATTTTTATCAAGGGCTCCATTAACAATTTCCATAGCTTTTTCATTTATTTTCTCCTTTACATAAACAAAAATTTCATCTGCATTTTTTGCTACTTTATTTACTCCAAGCGCTAACACTTCTCCAGCATTTGCCACAAAATCTGGGAAATCTATAATTCCTCTCTCTTTGAGAGTAGTTGTTATCCCTTTTTCAAAGGGGATATTAGAGGCTGGAATTATTGCCTTAGCTTCAATTTTATCTATAATATTTCTATTGATAACATCTGGTCTCGCCCCAGGGATAAGAAAATCTGTTGGATATTCGGATGAAAGCTCAAATAATTTTTCTTTTTCGATTTTTACAAGGTTTTTACTTTCATATTGATTTATTAAATTATCTCCATGCTTGAGTTTTAATTCTAACAATTTATCTAAATCAAGTCCATCTTCATCGAAGATTCCACCTTTGATAGTTGAAACTCCGGTTAATTTAAAGCCTAATTCTTTAAGACTCATTGCTATTCCTACTCCTACTTTTCCAAACCCTTCTAATATAATTTTTGGTTTATAATTTTCTCCAAATTCTCCTAAATTTTTTAGATAATTGAAAACTGCTTCAACACAATAACATACGCCATAACCAGTATATAGTTCTTCGACGGGAAATCCGTTTTTTTTCATTCCTAGTGGTTTAGGGACTAATCCGGGGTTACCTATAATATTGAAAATTCTTTCTATATCTCTATCATAAGTTCCCATATCTGGACCACAGTAATATTTATCTTCTATGATATTCGTTTTAATTGCTTCAGCAAAACTTGCTACTAATAAGTCCTTTTTATCTGAAAGAGGATCTGCCATAATACCTGCTTTGGCCCCTCCCACCTTTAATCGATATGACGCAAATTTATATGTCATGGCTCTTGCCAATCTAGCCATTTCTTCAACGGTGATATCCGGTGCCATTCGGATTCCTCCGGCAGGCCAACCGATTGCTGTATTATCTATTACTAAAATGCCAGTCATATCTACGCTTGCATCTCTTAAAAAAACAATTTTTTCGGGACCTAATTCATCAAAAATAGAGGGATCTTTAATATTAAGACTCATTTTTTATCATAATCTATTTTATTTTTTTATTAAATTATAAAATATTTCAATCTAAAAATTAGTTATTAATTCGCATTTAAAAGCTTATTTCCTCTGATAATGATAAAATAATAAAATAAAACTCTTCTCGTTATCAAAAATTACTATTAGAAGTCCTATTGCAGATTTCTTTAAGTTTTTACTTTTTGATTTAAGAAATTTTTTTAAATTAGATAAAATTTTATCAATTATGGAAATTAAGGGGCCAGTTTTGCTTGAATCATATCCCAACCTTAAAGGGAAAGTTCCTTGGATGTCTTTACTTACCAATATTCCTACACCAGTTGATCGACTTACTGAATTAGAAAAAGAACTCGATTTAAAAGGTGGAGAGATTTATATTAAACGTGACGATAAGGATCATCATATCTATGGCGGTAATAAACTTAGAAAATTTGAATTTATATTTGGAGAAGCTATAAAAAGAAGAAAAAAAGGGATAATTACCTTTGGGGGAATAGGAACCAATCACGGTATTGCATGCGCTATTATTGCTAAAGAATTAGGATTAAAATGCCATTTATTTCTGTCATATCAACCGTTAACATGGCATGTCCAGCGTTCATTACTACTTTACGATTATTTTGGAGCAAAACTTCATCTTAGTAAAAGTTTTGAATTTGGTACCTTTAAAACCTTAATTTTTAGGTTATTTCATCCCAGCTATTATTTAATGTCATTAGGAGGAACACCACTTTTTGGGATAGGATCTCCTATAGGAACATTAGGATTTATTAATGCTATGTTTGAGTTGAAAAATCAGATTGATAAAAAAACCATTTCTGAGCCTGATATTATTTTTGTAGCAGCAGGATCTACTG
>JAHQWS010000329.1 GCA_029856295.1 Promethearchaeia archaeon | reverse complement strand
ATTCTGTATCTTCTGGATAAGAATTAAAGAAGGCTACATCAAATTTAGTTTTTGGGGGGATTTTCACTTCATAAAGTTCTCTGAACAATTTAATAGCTTCTCTATGAGCATCTATATAATGTCCAGCAAATATACCAGCAGGAGAGCCATCTATTTTAGGAATGACATTAATACTAAAATCTAATCCTACACGTGAACAAACATCTTCTATATCTCTCCTTAATTCTGTAATATGTCCCAAGCCAACATTTGCACCTCTTAAGGTAGCTGAATGATTTGCCTCTAAGGTTTTAATTCCACAAACTCCCGGCAAAACAATTTTTGCACCACCTCCAAAACCTGCTGAGACATGTGGAATGACTCCTCCGATAGTAATTTTGAGATCTGATTCGTGATAGGTTCTATTAACATAGATAGGAGTTCCTAAATTTGATTCACCTAAGTATTCCAAGTTCAAAAAAGGATGATGATTTTTAACATTAATTCTCTCCATAACTGAAAGCCCAACCTTTTTAATAAAATCATTTCTCATCATAGGTCGATGGGCTCCAAGAGCAACAATTAGAGTTATATTATCATCACTAATTCCTGCTTGATTTAATTCATCTAAAACTACCAATAGGATTCTTTCTGTTTTAGTATGACGAGATATATCATCAACAACTATCACAGCAGTTTTCTTATCCTTTGCTAGCTCAGCAATAGTAGGAGTCCCAATTGGGTTATTTAATAACTTTCGAATTTCTATTTCGTCCTTAATTTCTGGCGCTTCCTTAACATCAAATAATTGTACTTCCCATGAATCGGGAAATTCAAGTGTTAATTCTTTTGGCTCATACCATGAAGCCCATGGTATTTTAAAAGTTTTAACCATAACAAATTACTCGTTTTATGTTAGTTCTTAATTATTTTTATATATTTCATTATTTTTAGTCTTAAAAAAATACTCATTTAAAGAATTGACTGCAAAATTTAAGGGCTGGGAGAATGTGGTATCCAGTTCCGAGTGTGTGAGGTTCTAGTTTTGCTCTAGGATCATTGTAAATTTCGAATTGATGATCAATTCCTAAATTTACTAATGTTTTATGTAATTTTTGAGCTTCATCCGCGAACCCAAAAATGTCTTCAATATGGCAATTAAATAAAAGATTAATTTTTTTGAACGATTCGGGATTTTTTTTCATCACATTATTTAGATCAAATTTTTCCCAATTCTTTAAACCTTCTTCATTTATTTCGACAATATTTCCCTTGTTATCGAATTTTGTAACCGGATTATCCTTGGAAGTTATTAAATCAAATGTATCACAAATATCTCCTACTGCTGCCTTTCCTGAATTTATAGCTTCTTCTTTTCCAAACATTAATTCATTAAGAGGGGAAACCATTTTATGAGTTAGAAGGCGAACAGTCATGTTTGCTGGGCTTAACGCGGCACATGCAGTAAACTTATCAGGGTAGTTTAGGCTCAAATATAGCGCGCCATATCCTCCCATTGATGTACCGACTAAAGCTCTTTTTTGTTTATTTGGAATAGTGCGATAATGACCGTCGATATATTCAATAACATCTTTAATGATAAAATCTGCAAAATTGCCAGTAAAGGGAGAATTAATATAAAAACTTCCTTTAGTTTTAGTAGCACCACTTATTTCTTTATGACCGAGATAATGTGGTAAATATAAACTTGCATCAGGCTGTACTAATATAAATGGAGGCCAGTCTGATTTGGTGATTAACTCATTAAGCTTTATATAGGAAGCTATATTATCCACCTCCACCATTTTTAATACTTCTGGAGGAATCAAGTCAATAGGTAAATTTTTATTATCATCCCATTTGGGAGTTATTGTTAAATTATCAATATTACCTGTATATCCATGAATAAAATATATTACTGGATATTTTTTTTCAGTTTCGAAGTATTTTGGTGGAAGGTATATTGCTAACTTGCGATCCTCTGGACTATTGATAGGATTGCTTTTTAAGGATTGAGCTTTAAAAGAAACAATCTGATAACGTTCATTTGGTTTAGAATTATTCATAATATCACTCATTTTAGATTAGTTTTTTTACTTTTTTTAGAATTATTCACATTATAAATTATATAAACGCTTAATTTAGATTAGTTGGTTATATTGTCCTTACATCGGAAATGGAAACGCTAGATACCTCCATATGGCAAGATCATGGAATCCCAACTCTTCTGCTTTTGGTTTTTTTCCGTTTAAAACCTCTACTAATTCTTTCCACATTATTTCTGCAATATCTTCAACTGACTTATTTTCTGTTATGATTGTAGACGCATCAACATCGATATGGCAGCTCAACCAATCACAACTATGAGGATTTCCACACGTTTTTATAACGGGAGCTATTGGGTTTCCAACCGGGCTGCCCCTTCCTGTTGTCATGATTATTACCTGCGCGCCAGCTGCCGCAAGACCGGTCATCGATTCTATATCATTCCCGGGTTCAATCATAAGCCAAAGACCCTTTCGTTTTGGTTCTTGAGAATACTTTAAAACCCCCGTAATTGGTGATTTACCCGACTTGGCAATAGTCCCGAGAGATTTTTCCTCTATAGTTGTTAATCCCCCCTCAATATTTCCCGGGGATGGTTGTATCCCTCTAAAATCTATACCTGCTTTCATTGTACTTTCTAATAGTTTTTTTAGAGGGTTTTCAATATCTCTTTTTGCCTTTTGCCCTATTGCTCTGTCCATTAATAAATGTTCGGTGCCTATCCATTCTGTAAATTCAGGGAGAATTGATATTCCTCCTAGCTCTACAACTTTATCAGATACAATCCCCACCGCTGGATTTGCGGTAATTCCTGAAATTGAATCCGAACCCCCGCACTCTAATCCTAATATTAGGTGTGAAAAATCAAAAGATTCTTTCTTTAATTTACTCGCTTCACTTGCCATTTTGCGTCCCACTTTAACCCCTTCTTCAATAAGAGCAATTCCGCCACCCTTAAAATCTTGAACATTAAAAAATTCTACGGGTTTTTTTGCCCTTCGAATGTTTTTTGCCAATTCTTCGCTCTTCATATTTTCGCATCCTAAACCTACTATAATCGTACCATAGATATTAGGATTTTTACCAAGTCCAGTCAGAGTTCGTTGAACATTTAAAAAATCAGGCCCGAATTGTCCGCAGCCTAAGGGATGGGTTAGAGCAACAGCATTTTCTACCCTTTTTGCGATTTCCTCTGCTACATGATTAACACAGGACACAGAAGGAAGGATGGCAATTCTATTTCGAATCCCTACTTTTCCTTTGGGTCTTTCATATCCCATAAATTCTTCACTCATTTGCAACCCTCTCCAAATAATGGCTTTTTATATTATGTGTGTGGATCCAATCACCCACTTTTATATCTTCTGTTGCAATTCCGATAATTTGACTATATTTTTTGACTAGTTCACCTGTTTTAATAGGATTCAAAGCAAATTTATGCCCAAAAGGAATGTTATGGTTGATTATTATAATCTTGCCCTCTTTTATTTCTATTTCCTCATCTTTGGGAATATCCTTCAGACTTGTGGCACAGTTATCCTCTGAATTCATAACAATAAAACTTTTTTTCATTTATAATACCTTTTTTTTTAAGAGATTTTTTTCTTATAATAGTTTGTCATTCTTATGACAACATATAAATATGCATCAAACATATAAATATTTAATTAAAAATCGTGCTATAAAATTAAAAATACCATATTAAAATCAATTTAGACTAAATGAATTTAGAATGGAAAAAATTCTCAGAATCGATTTAAGCAATGGTCAGATTTCATCTGAAAATGCCCCAGATGAAGATTTAGAAAAATTCATTGGAGGGATGGGGATTGCAACCGCTTTATTTACAAGAGAGGTGCCTCCTAGTGTAGATCCTTATGGTAAGGGAAATCTTTTAATTTTTTCCGTAGGACCATTTTGCGGTACTGCGGTGCCATTTTGTAGTAGACATTTTATTATGGCTAAATCTCCATTAACTAATATTTTGGGAGAATCATCATCCGGAGGTTTTTGGGGCACAGAACTCAGATTTGCTGGTTTTAATCATATCATAATAAAAGGAATTAGTGAAAAGCCGGTATTTTTATGGATTAAGGACGGTAATGCAGAATTAATAGATGCTTCTGATCTATGGGGTAAGGGTGTATTTGAAACACAAGATATTATGAAAGCAAAGCTTGGAGATGATAAAATTAAAATCGCATTAATCGGTCCTGCTGGCGAGAATCTTGTTAAATATGCATCAATTATGAATGATAAAGACAGAGCAGCAGGGAGATGCGGTTTAGGGGCTGTAATGGGAAGTAAGAATTTAAAAGCGATTGCCGTTCGTGGATCGAATCGGCCAGAAATTAGAGATAAGGAAGCCCTTAGCAAGGCAGTGAAACAAATAAGGGAACTCGAGAAGGATAATCCTGTATTGGACATCCATAAACAATACGGAACAACCTTAGGAATGGATAATATGCCCCATATCGGTGATGTACCTATAAAAAATTTTACTAGGAGTCGCTGGCCCGGAACTAAAAAAATCGGAGGATATGCCCTCATGGAAAGAGAGGTCAGAACGCATGCATGTTTCAATTGTCCTGTAGGATGTGCAAAAGAAATCAAATATCAAGGGAAATGGGTTCGATGGCCTGAATATGAAACACTAGCTATGATTGGATCAAATCTAATGGTTGATAATTTAGATGAAATAATAAAATGGAATGTAGAAATTAATGATCTCGGTATGGACACTATCTCATTGGGCTCCACAATCGCAATGTTCTTTGAAGTAATTGAGCGAAATTTAATAGATATTGATAAATTGGAGCCAAGTTTTAAGCACAAAAAATTATGGGGAGAAACAGAGACTATTAATGAATTAATCAATATAATTGCGAATCGAGAGGGGATTGGAAATGATCTCGCCGAAGGAGTTAGGTATTTTTGTGAAAAATATCATCTACCCGATGAACTCGCTACTCATGGAAAAGGTTTAGAAGTTCCGGCACACGAGCCAAGAGCAAATAACATGACCGCCTTAGATTACGTCACATCTCCCCGAGGTGCTTTCCATTGTTATATGCCAATGGACATCTCTTCAGGTATGTATATTAAGGAGGAACTTGGAATTAAAGATATTATTGACAGATTTTCGAAAGAAAATAGAATCGCAGAATTAGTTAAAATTGTTCAGGATGCAAGTGAAGCTTATTCGGCAAACGGAGGCTGTATATTTGGATTTAAATGGATACCACAAATCTCTCCATGGATAGAATGCTTAAATGCTATAACAGGTAGAAATTATACTGTTGAATCTTGGACTAAAGCAGGTGAAAGTATTTTTAATTTGAAGCGACTCTATAATATGAATTGCGGGATAACGAAAGAAGATGATAAAATTGGATCACGATTTCTCACATCTATATCAAAAGGGGCAACACGTAAAAATATTCCCCCGATTCATGAATTATTGCCAATTTATTATAAAATTAGAGGTTGGGACTCCAATGGATGTCCTAAAATAAAATCAGAATAATTTAATAGTTTACAAATTAAAAATAATAGATTAAAAAAATGTTGGAAAAAATAGAGGGGATGATCCCACCGGTTATCACCCCCTTAAAAGAAGATGAATCAATTGATGAGGAGGGTTTAAGAATTGTGGTTGATTTTCTTGTTGATCATGGAGTATACGGTTTATTTGCCCTTGGTTCTGCCAGCGAATTTGCCTATATGGATTTGCTAGAACGGATTCAAATTATCAAAATCATACAAGACCAATTAAAATCCAGAGTTCCATTGTTAATGGGTGTCTCAGATACTTCATTAAAAAATTCACTTAAGTTAATAAAAGAAGGATTGGAAATTGGTGTTGATGGATTTGTAGCAACGGTACCTCAATATTTTTTATTAGATAATAGACAAATCAAGACATACTTTACAGATATTAAAAAACATTGTAATGATAAACCGTTATTCGCATATGATGTTAGCGAAGTAGTTCCGACAACTGCAAAATTATCACCTAAACTGATTATTGAACTCCTAGATAATAAAATTATTCATGGAATGAAATATTCAGGAGTCCTTTGGGAAGATTATGCTAAACTTGTACTTGAGGGAGTAAGCGACAGGGATTCTATAAAATTCTTTGCTGGCTCTGAGATTATCACCCGCAAAATTTATGAAGCGGGTTTTCAATTTGATGGCGGTATTTATTCCGGTTTGAATTTATTTCCCCGATTATATGTTGATACCTTCAAGGCTATTACATTAAAGGATGAAAGTCTAATCTCAAAATGTTTACCCCTATTTCTTAACTCAGGAGGCCTTATTGGAGCTATGGGAAGTGCGGGAACTCAAAGCGTAATGAAAGAAACGTTAAAAGCAATTGGCTTACCTATCTCCGCTAAAGTAAGATCCCCATTGCCGCCATTAAAAAAACGCGTCCATAAAAAAATCAACAATCTAATTGAAAAATTATCCAAGGAGGGATATTTAGATAAATACGAATAATCCTTCATCAGTAATAATTTAATTTTTATTATATGTGAGGTGAAAATTTATGAATGAACAAGAAAGAGATATAAAAGAAAGAAGTAAAAGTATTTTTGAGCCTATTAAAAGCACTCCAAATTACTATGGTCCTTATGGTGTATGGAGAGGCGTTGGGTTAGAAGCCAAAGAAATTGATAGAAAACCTCTTATAGGGATTGCTAACACCTGGAATGAGTTTCATCCAGGTCATAAACATCTACGGACATTAGCAGAAGGAGTGAAATGGGGCATTTTAGAATCAGGTGGAGTTCCTTTTGAATTTAACACTATTGCTCCATGCGACGGTATTGCCCAGGGAAATGAGGGTATGAGATATATTTTACTACAAAGAGAAATTATCGCAGATTCTATTGAGGCAATGATGCAAGCACAGAGATTAGATGCGTTAGTAACGCTTTCCTCTTGCGATAAAATTAATCCTGCCGTATTAATGGCCGCTGCAAGATTAGATATTCCAACTATTTGCGTTCCAGGAGGACCAGGACATATGGAAATAGAATTTAAAGCAGGATATCAGGGGTTAGACCACCATTTATATGATCTTAGGGAGGACGTATTTAGTTGTCATACGTGTGTCACCCATGGTGCATGTGCATTTATGGGGACGGCTAATTCTGTTCAATGTCTTACTGAAGCATTGGGAATGACACTTCCAAATGCGTCTACTGCACCAGGAGTTAGCCAGATGAAATATATTATTGCGAAACAATCAGGTCGTCAAATCATACAACTTCTGAAGGCTGGAATTACACCATCTCAAATAATGACTCCAGAAGCATTTGAGAACGCAATTATGGTAGATATGGCAATTGGAGGGTCTACTAATGTTGTGTTGCATTTGCCAGCTATAGCCCATGAAATGGGCATTGAATTGGACTTAGAATTATTTAATAAATTTAGTAAAATGATCCCAACCATTGTAGGGGTTCAGCCAAATGGAGTTCATTCAGTATCAGAATTATATGGAGCTGGTGGAATACCTGCAGTTATGAAAAGAATCGAAGATTTTTTACATCTTGATTGTTTAACTGCGTCAGGAAAAACGTGGAAGCGTTTACTCAAAAGAATAAAGTTTAGAGAGGAAGAAATTATACGACCTCTCTCAAATCCAATTTTCCCAGAAGGAGGGACCGTAATTTTAAAAGGTAACTTGGCTCCTGAAGGTGCTGTAATTAAAGAATCAGCTTTGAAAGATCCAGATATGTTACAGTTTATAGGTAAAGCACGGGCTTTTAATTCGCAACAAGAAGCAATAATGGCACTAGCAGCAAATAAAATATTAAGTGGAGAAATTGTAGTAATAAGATATGAGGGTCCTAAAGGAGCACCCGGAATGCCAGAGAATCACAGTTTTACTGAGTTACTTTATGCTCGTAGAGATATTACAAAGGTTGCGATGTTGACCGACGGAAGATTTTCAGGAGCATCAATGGGACCTTGCATCGGTCATGTATGCCCTGAAGCATATGTTGGGGGTCCTATTGCCATTGTCGAGGATGGTGATCAAATAACTATTGATATTCCAAACCGAAGACTTGATATTGATCTTACAGCCGATGAAATAAAGCAAAGATTCACAAACTGGAGTCCTATAGAACATGAAGTTAAAAGTAGGGTTTTATCAAGATACAAAAAATTAGTAACATCTGCAGCCAAAGGGGCTGTCTTGAAATATTAAATATGATAACCACTTAATTTATAAAAAAACTAAAAAAAAAATAGATGGTGAATATATGAGTAAAGTAAAAATAGAAAGCAAAAATTCTCTAGAAGGGAAGCAGTCTAGCGCAACCATTACCTCGTACGGAATAGGATATTTATTAATGGAAATTTGGAATGTAATCTTTGGAGCGTACGTGTTCTTTTTCTATGAGACAGAAGTAGGATTATATATCTGGTTATTAGTACTAGGATATGTTATTTATGCATTATGGAACTCGTTTAATGATCCCCTTATAGGTTATATTTTTGATAGACCGAATTTTCTCTGGAAAAAATGGGGCAAACGTTTTCCAATAATCTTAGGCGCGGCGATTCCTTGGTTTATATCCATGTTTATGATATTAACACCCCCAGATGTAGATCCGGTTGAAGGGGCAATGTTTATTTTTGCATGGATGATCTTTGCCACTTGTTTATTCGATTCCTTTTATAGTATGTTCCAGAACAACCATTATTCCCTTTTTCCGGATAAATTTCGCTTAGATAGTGATAGAAGGAAAGCAGGGGGGATTGGGCTGATACTTGGAGTAGTTGGAACCACGCTTGGTGGATTAATTCCACCTATGTTGATAACCTATGGAGATAAATCTTCATATTCGATAATGGCAGTATTTATGATCGTAATTGCTGCGTTTTTTCTTATATTGATGATTCCAGGCATTCGGGAAACAGAAGATATGAAAAAACGGTATATTACCACTGATATGCATAAAGAAAAAGAAGGTTTTTTTAAAACCATGAAAAAAGCAGTAAAACAGAAAAATTTCATGACAATAGTATTTATTACTTTTATTGGAGACGTGGCATTTGCTTGCATTACAGCTTCAATACATTATATAGTTAAATATAGTTTACAAGAAGAAGCTTCATTTTCTATCTATCTCTTTGCCGCATTTTTGCTTGGAGCTGTTTTTTCAATCCCAATATTTTTAAAACTTATCCAAAAATTGGATGATAATAGAAAAATGCATATTATAGGAATTATCTTATTGATAGGATTTCTCTTGATTTTGGGATTTTATTGGGATTTTTATTCATTGATGATAGGTGTCGTTCTATTAGGGGTGGGTCAGGCTGCGTTTAAGGTTGCACGTTTTCCTTGTTTAGCGGATACTTTGGATGAGGCAACAGGGAAAACTGGAGAACATCAGGAATCGGTTTACATGGGAGTTCAGACTTTTTTCATGCGTTTTTCTCTCATTGCCCAAGCGTTAATATTTGCGATAGTCCATGTTTTAACGGGATTTGATCCACTAAGAGAAACTCAATCTGATGCAGCACTTTTTGGAATCCGGCTTCAATCGGCTATTATTCCGGCGATCATTGTCTTGTTTGGACTGTTTGTATTTCTGAAGTTTTATGATTTAACACCCGAAAAAACAGCCATTAATAAACAAAAACTAAAAGAACTTGGTTTGTAGTTCCTTACATTCCTTTATAAAATTTTTTTTTTTTTTAAGAATTTTAGACCCCTAAAGTATCACTTAATTTAATAAAGAAACGTAAAACCTTCACCCTCTTTTAAACCTTATAATGGAAAAATTAATTTATTTCTAAAAATTTACCTAATAAAATAATTTGGGGAATATTAATATGAGCATAGGTTTTAATTCACTAAATGATCTTGCGAAAATTAGAAAAAAAGTTAAGAGAAAACGGATTTCTAGTTATGATCCAACAGGAGCGAATGCGGATTTTACTTTTATAAAATCTAAACAAAAGCATGTCATTTTCGATATAAATGGGGCAGGAATAATCAGACACATTTGGATGACATTGGCATGCTCTGATCCTCTCTATTTACGGAAAGCATTGATCCGCATGTGGTGGGACAATGAGCCAGAACCTTCAATTGAATGCCCGATTGGTGATTTCTTTGGGGTAGGTCATGCAAAGGCTGTTAATTACTGGAGTCTACCGCTTTCTATGGGTCCGCAAGATGGAAAAGGATTTAATTGCTTTTTTCCAATGCCATTTTCGCAAGGAGCCAAAATTGAAGTAGAAAACGAGACTGATGTTGAAATTGTGTGGTATTATTATATTGATTATGAAGAATATAAAGATTTAGATGAGGATTACGGCAGATTTCATGTTACATGGCACAGAGAAAATCCTTGTAAAGGCAGCAATCGAGAACCTTTTTACAGAAAAAATCCCACACATGCAAATGATTTTCTATTATTCGAAGCAGAAGGTGAAGGACATTATGTAGGATGTCATGTAGATATCCACAATCTAAATGTTACTCCTAAACATAATTGGCCGGGAGAAGGTGATGACTATATCGAGATTGATGATGGAGAAATAATATTATATGGAACTGGGACCGAAGACTATTTTTGCACTTCTTGGTGTCCTTCTCAGTATTATTGCTCACCGTATTTTGGAATTCCTTTACCGGGAGGCAAAAATTGGAGTGGTAAAATAACTTATTACAGATACCATATAGAAGACCCAATATATTTTCACAAAAATATAAAAGTAAAGATTGAGCATGGACACGCCAACCAGCGTTCAGATGATTGGTCTACAACCGCTTACTGGTATCAAACTGAGCCTCACAAGAAATTTAAACCTCTCTTACCTATGGAAGAAAGATTACCACGCGACGAACCTAAAGAAATAGAATAAAAACATTTTTTTCATTCTTTTTAATTTCCTTGAAGTTATGAAAATTGACGGAACACCCCCCGAACAATTCAAAAGAATAATCTTAGATATAGATTAAAATAATAATGAACAATAAAATAGAAGAAATGAAAATGATAAATTCTGAGAAAAAAAAGCATCAATCGAATATTAATTTTAAATTCATGTTGTTTTTCTTTAAAATTCGCGACAAATTAAAAGCACCTATGATAAAAATTGAAAAAACTAATATTAAACCTGGTGATACTGTTCTTGATTACGGCTGTGGACCCGGAGATTTTACAGTAGCTGCTGCGGAAGTAGTAGGTTCTTCAGGAAAAGTTTATGCTGTCGATATTAATCTTCTTGCCATTAAAAGAGTTAAAAAATCTGCACTTAAAAAAGGATTAAACAACATAGAAACAATTCTAACTGATTGTAATATAGGATTAGGGGATAACAGTATAGATGTGGTGATTTGTTTTGATACAATCCACCATGTAAATGACCAAGAAAGTCTTTTAAGAGAATTTCACCGGGTGTTGAAACCAAATTCAAATCTTTCATTAGATGACTATCATATGGAAGAAGATGAAATAATATCGAAAATCACAGAGCAAGGAATTTTTGAATTAGCAGACAAGAAAGAGAAACTCTATCTTTTTACTAAAAGATGATAATAAAACCTAATTTACGCTTATTTTAATAAAAAATAAATATTTTAAGATCTCTATAAAATTTTAAATATTTTTATGTGGATTCTATATTAGATGACAGAAAAACAATACCTTATATGTGAAGATGAACTGCCCATTGTTGTTCCTAAAAGAATGATGGTCTTTGCAGGACATCCCGATGATGAACTAATCTCTTGTGGCGGGACAATACTCAAATATCAATCTTTGGGCTCAGAGATTTTTGTAGTTGTAGCTACTACTGGTCTCGGCGGGTATGCTAAAAAGGAACATAAAGAATCAATAGTAGATCAAAGGGAAAATGAATTAAAGCGGGTATCTGAGGTTTTAAAATGTGAATTTATTGAACTCGGATATTCAGATATTGAGATAACAAGAAAGAAAATCTCTAAAATAACTAATTTAATACGGGATTATAAGCCACAGGTTATTCTATTACCCCATAATACCGACTTTCATCGTGTTCACCGCAATTTATCATTGATCACAAAGGAGGCTATTTATCATTGTGCGACAGGTAAAGCATACGGGGGTCATGAGAGGAGCTGGACCCCTTTAGGAGTCTATTATTATGAATCACCCTCATGCAAATTTCAATATATCGAAGGTTCTGTTTTTGTGGTAGTAGATATTGAGAATTATTGGGAGACAAAAAAAGAAATATTTGAACATGTGTATATATCCCAAAAAGAAGTATTGGAACGCGTTATTGATTGGGCAGAAGATACCGCCATTTTAAGGGGAAATGAGATAAATTCAAAATACGGAGAAGCATATATGCCTGAGACCACTTACACCCCCTTACGTATTTTATTGGTATAAAAAATGTAATTATACAAAGTTTTTGAATTAGTTTAGTAGTAGTGACAAGTATGGATCAAAAATATATCATAGGTGTAGATATTGGAGGAACTTGGGTTCGTGTTGCTCATTGCACACATGATTTAAAAGAAGAAAATATCAAAACAAAAATAGTTAATACACTGAAAGAAAACAAATACTCAATCAGCAAATCAGTTTGCGTATTGATTTCTGAGCTGTTAAAAGAGAACAATATAAGTGAAGAACAAATCCTAGGAAT
>JAHQWS010000328.1 GCA_029856295.1 Promethearchaeia archaeon | reverse complement strand
GATAAGAACCGCTCCGGTGGGTAGTTTAAAACCTTCATACTCAAAAGTGGAAAATCTTCCTCCTATTCGACTTCTACTCTCCACAACAAGTGTTTTAAATCCCTTGCGGGACAGGAGGGTTGCTGCTGTTAATCCCCCCAAACCTGATCCGATAATTACAATATCATAATTCTCAATTTTCATGTTGATCACTTCTCTCTTTAAAAACTTTCCTGCAAAGAATCGTGATTTTTTCAAATAAAATGTGAATTCAATAAAAAAATTAAAATTGTTTTTTAGCCTTGCTCATATACAACTCCGGTTCCGCCCGCGGGATAACTAAAATCTATGGCACTAGGTTCACATACTTGATAACAGCTTCCGCATTCTAAACATTTTTCTTTATAATCCTCTCTAATAAATGCAACATTATTTTTGATCCCCCATAGATTTACAATGCAAATTCTTGCACATAGGCCACATCCATTGCATTTACTTTGATCGATTTTAATAAAATCTCCCGTGCCAGAAATGTGTTTAGTTAATTCATCACGTCGAATCTCCATCTTCATGTTCCCCTCCTTCGTTTTTTCTTTTTTGGAAGCATTTCCATCACTTTTGGAAGTGCAGTCATTAATTTCTGAGGATCCATCATTTTATCAAGATCGTCCTCAAAAATTTTTGCGACAAGCGGAAAGACATATTTCATCATAAAAGGCAAGGCTTGTGGCATATATGATTTAATTTTGGCTGCAATTTGTCGAATTCGGTTCGGATGTGGCTGTGACCAATCATATATACCTCCCAGCGCTTCCATGAGCATTGGTATGAACCAAGTCATTGTCTCTTTAGGACTAAAAGGTATGGCTCTCCATATATTGTATAATTCTTCTCCTGCTTCGAAATCATCCCCTAAACTTGTTGTTTGCCATATTTCATCAAATTTAGAGAGGCCGTTTTTAGAAACATCATCAAATGTAATAGCGTCAGCTGCAACCTCCGCTGCTATTTTTCCTGAAACCATTGCTGGATAGATTCCTTCAGCTTCAAGAGGACAAGGAAATCCTCCGGCATCTCCAATTAAGATAACTCCATCTGTATGGGTGTTGTATGGATATTGCAGCCAAGGAAGAAGATGAGATTGAAGTTCCCTTGGTTTAGCTTCTAATATTCTTAACAATCTTTGATAATATTTCAGATTGATAACTTTGTTTAGATAAAATAATGGATTTTTATCCCATTTAGTTAACCAATTCCCTAAACCTTGATGAAAACCATCATGAAAAAAGACTTGATAGGATGCTGGAAATGTTGACCCCCACCAAACTGCCAGTGTCTCATCTCCCATAATATCATCAATCTTTTCTGGAGGTGCTTGAAAGTCATACTGGGGGCATACAGTGATCTGGTCCTGTGACCATTTTGTTCTTAACCCACTTTGTTTCGCAACCATTGATATAGCCCCATCCGCTCCAATCACAATAGATGCTTTATATTTTTCTCCATGTTCATCAACAACTCCACAAATTTTACCGTTCTCCTTTAACAGGTTCACTACTAGAGTTGAATTCTTTAATTCAGCACCCGCTTTAGTCGCAAAATCAGCAATCCATGGGTCGAACTCGCTCCGATAACAATTCATCGTAATCCAGCTTTTAGCAGGCTCATAAGATACAGATTCAGTTGGACGTGACATTACATAACCAGCAACTTTATCCTCTTTATTAACAAAATAACACCGCGCAGCAGTCCCTGCTCTCATAGAGGGACATTTTTCGGGGGTTAAATCTTTCATCATACCGGGGAATTCTTTCCACATACGGGGCCCTAAACCACAACCGGATGAATTTTTTTCTCCAGGTTTTCTTCCACGTTCAAAAAATATAGTTTTTAAACCCAATTCCGCTGCAGTTTTAGCTGCCATAGAGCCACCGGGTCCACCTCCCACAATAATTATATCATAGGTATTCAATTTTTTGATCCCTCCTTATAAATAAATATAATTGGAATTTATTACTAGATTAGACTATCGTTCTTGAATTATTTAAAAGTTGTTTCAAGTGGAGATAAAATACGCCAAAATTTTTAAAATAATGTTTGATTTCAGTAATTAAAATATTTTTGATCATTATTGTATAACACGAGTGATCAGTTTTTCATATAGCGAGGAAAACATATATGAACTCAAAATCTAAGCGAAATTTTGAGCAAGAAATAGTAAATTGCTTAATCGATAACAATTACGGTATGACCGTCTTAAGTATTGCAGATAAGATTGGTGTCAGTCGGAATACTGTATATCGTTATATCGGAATCTTAGAGGGAAAGAATCAAGTCTTTAAACGTGAAGTTGGGACCTATAAATTGTATTATTCAAAAGAAGCAAGATTAATTTCACGAAAAATCATATTATCGTTTTATAAAGGATTATTAAATGCTCTCAATGATGAGATTCAATTAAATCCGATTCGATTCAAAGTTCTTGGAAAGAAAATTGCTAGTTATTTGGACATACCTTTTGAAGTTGAAGATTATCAGAAATTGGTTAATACAGATAAATCGTTAAAGTTAAATGAATTAAAATTGTTTTATTCATTGCAACCTTACTTTACTTTATTACATGATAAAATTACTTTAAAAAGAATTATCAAAGCAAAGAATAGTAAGAAATTCATTATACATTTTGTAGATTCTGATCTTCTAGAAGAAGAACTTCCTTATATTTATCATTTTTATATTCTCTCAGGTATAGTAGAGGCTAAATTTGCTCAATTCTTTGATTTAAAAGTTAAATGTGATGTATTAGATTATAAAACATTAAAAGAGGATAGCGAAAATTATATAAGAATATCTTTAGAGTTGCCTTGAAGGTAAATGTTATAAAGGATAGAATTTTTACCCTGTCTTAGTCCTTAATTCTCCCCGATCTACTTTTTCCTTGAGTTTTTTAGGGGGTTTATCATTGGATCATCGCTTTCATTGTAATAGTACATTTCGATATTATATACAACATCAAGCCATACTCCATCCATCATCTGAAAAGGACCATGGGCCATGCCTGTGATAAAAAATAATATTATTAATGTTACTTTTATATTGATGTTGTTCATAAATATCATTCAATAAATAAAAAAACATAATCATTCTCCAATGGGAAGGGATAAAAAAACTTATGACTGAAGATATCTTATATCAGAAATTAGTGAGCATTTGTAGCTCAAAATATGTATCGAAGGATCCTAATATCCTAAAAAAATATTCCAAGGATTTGAGTTTTTATCCTGAAAAAGCGCCGAGATATGTCGTATGGCCAACCAATACGAAAAATATTGAAGAGATTTTAAAATTAGCGAATGAATTGAAATTTTCTGTTATCCCTATAAGTTCAAGCTCTGGTCCCCGTCATCATGGAGATACAATACCCCATAAGGATAATTCTTTGGTATTAGATCTTTCTAATATGAAAAAGATTCTCAATATTGACAGAAAAAACAGAGTAGTTATGATTGAACCTGGAGTTACATTCGGGGAGTTAATTCCGGAACTTCAAAGTAAAGGGTTAAGATTATTAATACCTCTCCATCCGCGAGGTTCTAAATCTGTTTTGACCAGCGCACTTGAAAGAGAACCAATAACAATTCCCCGCTATCATTGGGATAGCTCTGATCCATTGTTATGTACCGAAGTTTTTTTTGGAACGGGAGATCTTTTTAGAACCGGAACTGCTGCGGGTCCAGGAACAATCAAACAACAACAAGCAGCTGGACAAGCTCAAGTAAATCCAATGGGACCTACTCAATTTAGTCCTTTTAGAGTTATTCAAGGTGCTCAAGGAAGTTTGGGGATTGTAACATGGGCTACACTTAAATTAGAGTTAATTCCAACAATTCAAAAAGTTTTTCATCTTCAATCAAATACTATTCCCGAGTTATTAGATCTTCAACACGAATTACTAAAATACCGTCTATGTGATGAGTTGTTAATTTTAAATAATTTAAATTTAGCTAGTTTGGTTAAAAAGAGTACGGAAGAGATAAATGAGCTGTCAGAGAAGCTAAAAAAGTGGAATTTAATTTTTATCATTGCCGGAAGAGGAAAATTAGCAGCTGACAAAATGTCATATCTTGAGGGAGACATTAGGGATATCATAGGTGACCTCAGGCTCAATAGTCTATTAACTGAAGGTATTATTAATGATAATGAAATTATTCAAGTCTTAAGTCAAGCAACCCAAGATCCTTGGAGATTAAGATTAAAGGGCGGATATCAAGATATCTTTTTTATCACTAATTTTGAAAAAATTTCGGAATTCATATCGATTGTAGAAAAAGAAGTTCCACGAGATTTAGGGATTTACATTCAGCCAATTAACCAAGGAACTTCTTATTACTTTGAATTTGATCTTTTTTATGATCCTACTAATGACGGGCAAAAAATGGCCATCAAAGAGAAATTCTTAGAAATTAGCACTAAATTAATGGATTCTGGCGCGTTTTTTAACAGACCCTATGGTATTTTGGCAAAGGAAGTATATAAAAGGCACGATGAGTCGACTCAGATGGCTTTAAAAAAAGTAAAAAAGATATTTGACCCGAATAATGTTTTAAATCCAGGAGTTTTATGTTTTGATGAATAATTACCATATTTGGCTAAGAAAAATTAAGGAAGCATTTGATCCCAATAATATAGCAGATAGTGGATTTTACATTTCACCTAGCAATCAGAAATAAAGGAATGAAATTGACTAATAAGTACAAATTATTAATATCAATCAATAATAAATTCTTTAACATTCGAGTTATTCCCAAATAAGATTCAGATTTTTATATTTACAAATTAATACATATATAATCTTTATATTAAGAATAAAAACCTTTTAAACCAAGTTGTAAGTCAATGATTGATGAAGAAGAATACCAGAAAATGATTAAACGGTGTCTGCGCTGCTCGATAAATGAATAGAAAATGATTCTTTCATTCGGAATGCAAGTGGATACCGCAAGTTCAGATTAAAAGTCAAAAGTACGCGACTACCTGTCCAGCAATTGATATGTACAATTTCCACCCGTATAGCGGAGGGGGAAAAATTATTTTAGCTTTACTACTTGAAATGGGCAGAATAAATCCTTCAGATGAACTCCGCGATGTCGTTTACAAATGCACGGAATGCGGAGCATGTGCCGTTTCTTGTAAATTTTTGAACACTTTAGAACCTTTAGAGATAATTATGAAACTTAGGGAGAAATTGGTTGATGCCGGATACGGACCAATGCCTAAACAGCAACAATATATTGATTCTGTCAAGAAAAATAATAATCCTTATAATGAACCTCACGAAAAACGATTGGATTGGTTACCAGAGGATATTGAACTTGATCCAAATGCTAAAGTATTATATTATGTTGGCTGTACATCATCTTATAGAAGGGAAGAAATGGCAATCGCTACTGCTCACATTATGAATGCTGCGCAAATTCACTTTAATATTTTAGGTAAAGATGAATTTTGCTGTGGGAGTCCTATTTTAAGAACAGGTGATACAAAAACATTTAAGGAATTTCTTAATAAAAATCTTGATGTAATTGAGTCTAAAGGTATTGAAACTGTTGTTTTTAGTTGTGCTGGGTGTTATGATACATTTAAAGTCGATTATCCTTTATATCGAAATTATAATTTCCGTGTGCTTCATATCGTTGAATTTTTTGATGACATACTTGAAACTGGGCATTTAAAATTAACAAATGAAGTTCCTTTAACAGTTACTTATCACGATCCTTGTCATTTAGGGAGAAATGCCGAATCTTATGAAGAGTGGGACGGAGATGTAGTAGATTTAATGCCTCTAGTTTCTATAAATATGCCGCCAAAACCAAAAAGAACTGGTGCTAAAGGAATTTATGATGTTCCAAGGAATATTCTAAAGAAAATTCCTGGATTAAAATTCGTTGAGATGGAACGAATTAAAGAATATGCTTATTGTTGTGGTGCTGGTGCGGGAGTAAAATCAGCATTTCCAGAATTTGCTCTTACTACTGCAAAAAATAGGATACAAGAAGCAGAAGACACTGGAGCAGGTGCGTTAACATCCGCCTGTCCTTTCTGTTCTACAAATTTACAAGACGCTATCAAAGAGAGTGGTTCTAAGTTAAAATTTTATGATATAAATGAACTATTATTAATGGCTTTAGGTTTAGAAACGAAAGCTTTAAAAAAAAAAATGGTGGAGGCTGCTTAAATGGCGTTAGATAAAGAGATTTTAAAAGAATTTGTTGAAGTAGTTGGTAAAGACAATATAGATGATGGAGAAATTATGACAAATGCATATGCTTATAATTGGTGCATGGAAATATTTAATTATATGGAAGGAAAAGAACCTATCCCTTTTTCACCTATTCCTAAGGCTGTAGTCTTACCTTCATCCACAGAAGAAGTGGCACAAATTGTAAAATTATGCAATAAATATGGCATAAAATTCAAGGCGCAATCAACTGGCTTAGGGCCATGGAATCAACCTTCTACAGACAATTCGATAATTATTGACTTACGAAGAATGAATAAAATTGTAAAAATTGATGCCAAAAATCTCTATGCGGTTGTAGAACCATATGTAAGCGGGGCGCAATTACAATTAGAAATTATGAAACATGGCCTCAATTGCCACATGCCAGGTGCGGGCCCTCAAGTTTCACCTCTTGCAAGTGCAACTAGCATGAATGGTCCGGGATTTACCTCTCCTTCTACCGGTCATAGTGCAAGAAATGTCTTAGGTGTTGAATGGGTATTACCCGATGGAGAAATTATGAGATTAGGTTCTCTTGGGCTTAAAAATAACCGTAATTGGTATAATGGTGATGGTCCGGGACCTAGTCTGAGAGGAATTATGAGAGGGTGGGCTGGCGCGAAGTCGGGCATCGGAGTTTTTACAAGAGTTGCTGTTAAACTTTTTCCATATCCATGTAGTACTGAATTTAAGTTAGACGGTTGTTCTCCTGATTATGATTTTGACATTCCTGATTTTATGAGAGTATATGTTATGGATTGTGGAACTTTTAAATATCTCGAAAAAGCAATGCTACGAATAGAGGAAGAGGAAATTTCATTTATGTGCAGCTTTATGTCGGGTTTTGCAGTAATGGCAATATTTGCCACTAGTATTGAAGATTTAATGGACAAAATGGCTATAGGGAGCATGAAGGTTCCCCTGGTCGTTATCATAACAGCACGAACACAGCGGGAATTTGAGTACAAACAAAAAGTAATGGGTATGATTTTAGATGAGATGAAATTAAATGACATAATTGGAACCTTGTATACACCCAATCCTATTTTTTACGCAGAAGCACTTAGATCGAATCTTGGCCTTCACGGTTTCATTGCCACTGGCGGATTTCAAAGCACTAAAGGAGTCTGTGATACTGCTGCTGTGTGCCTCCGAAGCACCAAAAAGAATATTCCAATGAAAAAGAAATACATCAAGAAAGAAGTGATTGCCAACGATTTCGGTGAGGGTCACTGGATGACCTCCTACGAATCGGGGCACTACTTTCACGTAGAGTCCCCCACTATGTTTGACCAAACAGATCAAAGTAGTGTGGAAGGAATGGCGGAGTATATGGAAGCAAGTAATCAGATGGATTTACTCAAACATCTCGGAGCGCCATTTTTCGTTGAGGGTAATAAATTGCATAAACTTTTTGGACCACATATGTCAAATTACCATATATGGCTGAGAAAAATAAAACAAGCATTTGATCCGAATGAAATTGCTGATAGTGGCTTTTATATTTCAGCTCAGGAAGAAAGTAAGGAAAAAAGTTAAACATGACAACAAATACCTCTTCAGGGTTCTTTGAATCAGATGGCTTGCAGATTTATTATGAGACTTTTGGTCAGGGGAAGCCCTTAATCCTGGTACACGGCTGGGGCGCTGATTTAAAACAAAATTGGGTAGACACGGGATGGGTGGAGGTTCTTCAATCAGTAAGACAGGTTATTGCACTAGATTGTCGAGGTCATGGTAAGAGCGATAAACCTTACGACCAAAAAGTCTATAGTTATAGTGTCATGGCTCAGGATTTCATCCACTTGATAGATCATCTCAGCATTTCCAAGGCTGACATCTTCGGCTACTCTATGGGGGCTTTCATAATAGTTCATTTGCTGGGTCATAACAGAGATAGACTCACTTCAGTGATTATGGATGGAATTGGCAACAAAACTGAAGAGATTAAGGACCTACAATTCATAGCTGACGCTTTATTGGCCAAAGATCCCTTGCAAATTACTAATCCTCTAGGTCAAGTATATCGTTCGTTTGTCGAATCTAATCCTAATAATGATCTGGAGGCGCTAGCGTGGTCTGCTCTACAAATGTAATTTATATTTAAGAATTAAGATTAAAATTTTAAAGTACTTTTTCTTGGTTTCCTATACTTTTTTATATCTTTAAGAAGAAAGTTATTTATAAAAGGAATATTAAAATCAATATAATCTCTTATTTTAGATTTTATGTCCGAAACAAAATTAGAAAAGGAAAGGATTAGAGGCTTTGCGGGATTAATTGCAAGTGGACTCCTTCCATTAAACGAAAACCAGAAGTTTAAGGAACAATTTGCTAAAACTGATATAAAAATCCTCTTAAATGCTATAAATCTGAATTTTGCCGCGCTTATTATTATAAAGAATGGCGTTTTAAGAGTTGAAAGCATTCCAAACAAGCCAAAAGAGAATTTAAAAAAGAAGAATGTAGGTTGGGACTCTCTACTGGCAATGGATGCACAAACATATTTAGCTTTAGCAATGAATAGATTGCCGATGTCTAAGTTAGGTTTAAAAATTTTAACAGGTAAGGTGAAAGTAAGGGGTCTTAGGAAGTTGCTCATTCTAAAAAAAATGCTACTTTTATTAAGTCAAAGTGAATAACATTATAAATTAAAAAAAAAATATTGAATTAGAAATTTCTCACTTTTTAGTTAAGTATGCTAGTAGTATATGTAATCCTATTCCGATTCCCCATCCTGCAATCGCGATTGCACTCCAAGGGTACTCGGGAGAAAACAAAGCGTTGAGAATTACTAAATATGCGCTTGTAACAATGTAAACTGTTAAATGTAGAAAAGCCGACCAAGACAAAAAATCCTTTATAGGTTTCTTGACTACAATATAGATAGCCCCGTGAAATGCAACCCCGATAAGCCAACCCATTGTGGGATGGATCAGTAACAGCATGTTTTGACCTTGAACTGCAAGAGCAATACCAATGATTCCCAAGCAAATGATGTAGATAAAAAAGTGGATTATGAATGACCACTTCCACGCCATCTCTTTTTTAGGTACTTTTTCCTCTATAACGAATATTCTTTTTCTTGTTGAGTACATTATTAAAAGATGGATTCCTACACCGATTCCCCATCCCAATATAGCAAAAAGACTCCAAGGGGCCCCTGGAAGAAATAAAACATTAAGGATAACAAGATATATGCTGGTCATAATGTAAACTGTCACATGAAGCAAAGCTGTAATAGAGAAAAAACCTTTTACCGGTTTCAAATTTATATAATAAATCGCGGCATGTAAAGCAACGCCTATTCCCCATCCCATAGCCGGGTGGATTAATAACAAAAGGTCTACCCCTCGATTTGCGATATTTACACCAATAATAACCAAGGCAACTAGGTATATTAAGAAATGAGTTACTAAGGACCATCTCCAGAAGATTACTCTCTTTGCTAGTAAACGCACATCATCTTTATGAATGTCATCTCCATATTTTATTCTGACCTTTGTCTGGGCACTCTCTAGGAAATAATCCCATTTAGCCGTAATCAAGGCATGAATAAGAATCCCAACAGCGGATATAAGCAGCAGATAGATGATTGCTTCCCATGGAAAAAATTCATAATATCTTGAAAAAATAAGATACCCCATAACTATCTGTACATTGAGTAGTACATAAAATGTAATGTGCAGTATAAAACCTTTCACTACGGCTTTAATAGTTTCTACGTGATAAAAAAGGATATACCCAAACGCATGCCAGGCTAAAAATATCCCCCATGATAAGAATATTTCTGCTATTATAAGGACTGCTAGTTCTCCTAAACCTGTTCCAACAAATACATATATGTTTACTATTATGAAAGTAACAATATAATATGTAAAATGAACTAAAAGCATCCAAAAATTGCCAATTTTAACTATTATCTCGTGCTTTAATCTTTTCTTTGAAAAATCCTCATGTTTTGGACGTAGTTTTTTCCATTGATCGTCAAAAATTTTATTCCAGGTAAAATACCCTATTGCATGGTACACATAGGCAATCCCCCACATACCCAATGACCAAGTAAACCAAATGAAAGTTAAGTCGATTAGGTTTATCAAAAATAGGTAGAGGTTTATTGAAATATAGAAAAATGTGTGATAAATGAAGGCCATTATATATTTTGACTGTTCTCTAACGTATGTAAGATATTCGGATTTATCATTATACATTATGTATGTTAAGGCGTGAAACCCCATACCAAAACCCCATCCGAATATTGGATGGAATGGCCAGAAGAAAGTTAGTCCAGTAACCGTCCAGCTTACTAACCAAATCATAATAAGTAAACCACTTACCATGACATAGGTAAATAAGTGTAAAGCATACACAATCCTATTTGTCAATAATCTTAAAAACCAATTTCTATGTACTTCTATCTCTTCGTCACTCATCTTTTTACCTCTAATGATCATGGTTTAAGATGTTTCCATCTTCCATTCGGATTATTCGATCAGCGCAAAATTTGAGTCTGTCATCGTGTGTTGCGATTAAAATAGTTGTTCCCCTTTCTTTTGCAATTTGTTTAAAATATTCACCAATATTTCTCCCATTTTCAGAGTCAAGATTACCAGTAGGCTCATCAGCCATGATTAAGTCAGGATCATTAATTAACGCTCGAGCAATGGCAACCCGCTGTCTTTCACCACCACTTAAATTTTTTGGAAGGTGATCTAATCTATGTCCCATTTTAAGCATCTCTAAGATTTCTTTGCATTTTTCTTTGTAACCCGTTTTTTCAAGTTTACCAATTTTATACATGATTTCAACGTTTTGTATTACGGTTAATGATTTAACTAAATTAAATGCTTGAAAGATAAACCCTATGGATTTTCTGCGCGTGTCTGTTAAAATTTTTTGTCTAGTCTTACTATCGTAGGTATTGTCAGCGAAGTGGATCTTACCAGTCGTAGGGCGTAAAAGCAATCCCATTACAGATAATAAAGTGGTTTTTCCTGCTCCACTAGGCCCCATCAATAATGCAACCTCACCTTCTTTCATTTGGAGGTTTGATTTTCTTAACGCTTTTACTACAACCTCTCCAAGGTCATAATGTTTAGAAATTTCTTCCAGCTTAACTATAACACCATTATTACTCATTTTTTTATTCACTTTATTCTTATTTTATTTTTTTTCATTTAGTTTTTCTAACCTTTAAATACAATTGCAGGATCTATTCTGTGCACCTTGTTTATGGAAAATATGGAACATAGGATCCCTACTCCCAGATAAGCAAAATAAACACCTATTGAAGCAAAAACATCAATTAATATTGGTATTCCTGCACCTCCTCCTACAGCGCCGAATATCAAAGCTAATACAGTACCTATAATAAAACTTAAAGTTATTATTATAAAGACTTGACCAAATAGCATTTTATTTATGAATCCTTTACTTGCACCTATAGCTTTGAGTGTTCCGAATTCGGGGATTTTCTCTTGTATTGTTTGATACATTACAACGGATATGATTATCATTGCTACAAAAAAACCCAATCCAACCAAAATATAAATTGCTCCACCTAAGCCTCCTTCGTTAATAATCATATCATGTGTATTTTCCTTAAGTTCCTGTTTTGTAAAAACTTCAAGTTCTTCAATTAGTTCAAGATCATACATTTCATCTAAATCATCTTGTAAATCATCCATGTCATAATCATCTTCAAGTTCAATACCAAGTGAAGTACTCCAATTTCCTAAATATGGGTATGCATTTTGAGCAGATTCTATAGATGCCCATGCAAAAGATTCAAACATAAATCTCGCGTTTCTACAAAATCCAACAACCTCCATCTCAACATCTCCTACATCTACCTTATCTCCGATCTGTAAATTAGGAAAGTTACCTTTTATGCTTTCATCAACAATAATCGTATTTTCCTCGTCTAAATCATCAACATCTCCCTTTATGATATCCCAGGGTTCTATTCTATCACTATCAAGTTCGTAACCAATGAGTGTAATCCCAGCAACATAATCTTCAGTTTCAAAATTCGCATCAACATAAATTAATCGCTCCACCTCATCTACATCGCCCATATTTTTAATTCTCTCATATGTGGTATCATTAATACGATCTCCAGCAAAAAAATTGTCATCACCTTCCGTCTTAACCCATAAATTGAAATCGAACCTATCCAGAGGATCTGTAGATTGAACTAAGACCCCGTTATACATTCCAGCACTATACTGAACAAGAAACATGCTAACAGATAGGCCCAATAGTATCATTATAAATTTCCCCTTTTTATGGAATAAATCCTTTATCGTTAAATTAACCATTTTTCTCTCACCCTCTAAAAATTACTGCTGGATCTGTATTATGAACTTTTCTTATGGAAAATAAGGAACATAATATTCCAAGACCTAAAGATGTACCAAATGTAATTAATGTAACTATAGGATTAATAC
>JAHQWS010000327.1 GCA_029856295.1 Promethearchaeia archaeon | reverse complement strand
ACGAGATTATTATAGATTGACTTAATCGAATCGTAATGATAAATCCACCTTTTCTGAGGGAAATTGAGTTAGTTCACTCGTACTAATGATATCAGGCGAAGAGATCAGATAATCTACTATGTTATCTTCGTTAATTCCGCCTGAAACTTCTATTATAATTTTCTCCCGTAAATTATTTACTTTTAATTGTTGTATTACATCTTCGACTTGATCGGGACTCATATTATCAAGCATTATAATATCTGCCCCATTTTTTGCGGCTATTAAAGCATCGTCCGGCTTTTCGACCTCAATTTCGATCTTTTTAGTAAAGCTTGCTTTATCCTTGACTTCTTTTAGCAGCTTTCCAACGTCTCCTTTATAATACCTTAAATGGGTGTCCTTTAATAAAATCATATCATCCAAAGAGAATCTATGGGGATCACCGCCTCCCAGGGAAACAGCCTTTTTTTCGAAGATTCGGAGTCCCGGAAGTGTTTTTCTCGTACATGCAATTTTAACTTTTTTTCCCGATTCTTCAACAATTTTCACAAATTTCTTTGTAGTTGTTGTAATAGCACTCATATGCGCTATAAGATTAAGCCCCACTCTCTCTCCTAACAAGATATTTATGGCTTTACCTTTTAACTCCACTACAACCTCTCCTTTTTTAACCTTTATTCCATCTTTTTTTAAGAAGTTTGTTGATACCTTCAATATATCAAATAAAATTTTTAATTCCTCAAGTCCAGAAACGAATCCACTACTTTTTGCGATGATTTTTGCTGAAACATCTGCATCCTTAGGGATATTAATGGTGCTAACATCGATGAAGGCACAATCTTCTTCTAAAAAATCACGTAATTTTTTCTCAATGACGATTTTATTGTAGCTCATAATCATCGATTTCTCTTTTATATAATTTTTATAATCTCAATACTTAATTAATATTATGGGAAATACCGAGAATTTTTTCATACCTAATAATGATATTCAACTTGAAGCAGAATACTATGAATCAAGCTCAAATAAATCCTCCGCAGTTCTCGTATGCCACCCCCATCCTCAAATTAATTGAGAGTTTCTCAGTTAAGCGGAATTTGGGGGTAATATGCATAACAATGTTGTTTCTGCGGTCTTTAGTATATTTATGAGTAATGATATCTCTTGCTTACGATTTAATCTCAGAGCTGTAGGAAGATCTACCGGTTCACATTCAAGTGGAAGAGGTGAATTAAGTGATGCTAAGGCTTGCATTGATTTTTTGCTCAATAATAAACAAGTCGAGAAAATTTTTATCTGTGGATATTCATATGGAGCTGCTATAGGATGTTCTACAGTAAGTCACTCTGAAAAAATAATTGGATATGCTTCAATTTCATTTCCTTGGGATTTTATGGGCATAAAATATAAAAAATTATCTCAAACAGATAAACCTAAGTTATTTATACAAGGAGATCGAGATGATGTTGCCAGTTTCAATAATTTTCAAGACCATTTTGAATTTTATAACAATCCAAAGGCTTTTAAAATTATAGAAGGTGCTGATCATTTTTATTGGGGGTACGATACACAAGCTGCCGAGGAAGTATTTAAATTCTATCAATCTATAATATAAAAAAAAGTTAGGAGACCTCTATTAAGACTTTCCCAAATTGGTTTCCCTCACTTAAATATTTTTCAGCTTCACGAACTTTTTCAAGAGGATATACTTTATCAATAATAGGGTTCAACTTCCCCTCTAAAACTAATTTCATTACTTCCCGAAATTCACCTTGATTACTCATTGTGGAACCTTTAATTTCTAAATGTTTCCAGAAAAGGTTGGTTATATTGATTTTTGTAAACGGACCCGACGTTACGCCACATGTAATTAATCTCCCTCCTGGTCTTAACAGCTGAATACTCGTTTGAAATGTTGCTTGACCTATATTATCAATGACAATATCTATCCCTTGCCTATTAGTTAATTCGGCATACACATATTTTATATAATCTTTCATTTCTTTATAATTAATTACATGATCTGCGCCCGATTCTTTTGCTTTTTCAATCTTTTCTGGGGTACTAGTTGTTGCTATAACTTTTGCCCCTAAATATTTAGCGATTTGAATTGCAGCAGACGATACACCCCCACCGGCCCCGTGAATAAACACAAACTCATCATGTTTAATTTTCGCTTGAGTAGTTAGCATTCTCCAAGCAGTTAGAAATGTTAAAGGAGCCGCGGCAGCTTTATCAAAAGGATAATCCTTGGGTATCTTTAAGACACTTATTTCAGGGATTTTAATATATTGAGCAAAAGTACCCCATTTATTTTCCCCTAATATGGAAAACTGCTTACATAGTACCTGTTGGCCAGAAAGACACATCTCACATTTTCCACAACTCAGTCCGGGATTAATTGTGACATTATCACCTTGAGATAAGGTTGATATTTCTGTCCCTACTTCTTTTATAATTCCGCTACCATCTGCTCCAATCACATGAGGCATAGATAGAGATAATCCAGGCCAACCTCTAATTACAAAAAGATCGAGATGATTTAATGCCCCAAATTTGGTTTCAATTAACACATCATTAGGACCGACTTCAGGAACGTCTACTTCTCCTATTTGAATTTTTTCCAAATCACCATGTTCATTTATGAACGCCGCTTTCATAAATGTTGAGACACAAATTAGATATTTATAATTTACAATTCTAAATTATAAATTATTTTAGGTATAAAAGCCCACTCTTAAAATAAAAAATAGAGAAGTTATAATTTTGATTAAATTATATACTTGAGAGCTTTTCTAACTCAGGAGTAGAGTTCTCCACAGCCCAGTCTAAGAGCTGGTCGAAATACTTCTCTACATCATCGCTCTCAGGTTTTTTTGATAAAACGGCTAATAAAAATTGAGTCTTACCATCTGGCATAAAGATAGTTCTACAGATAATGTAGTCCTGTTTATAAAAAATTTTCATTATTTGAGCTTCAGATAAATTCATCTCTTTACCAGCGCTAATTGCCGCATCGCTTAATAGAGATCCCATAGCAGCAACTACCCTCTCGTCAACATCTTCTGCTTTCTGTGAAGCGAGAACTAAGCCTGTACTTGTTGAAAACAAAGAGGCCCGAAAATTTCCGTTTTCATTCAATTCTTTTAAAACTAACTCTAATCTTGAAACCATATTATTAGATTCATCTCCCTTAATTTTTCTTTGTATGAATAATAAAAACTAAAACATATTTAATTTTATCTTTATTCATTTAAATTACAAATTCCTTTTTCAAAAGTTTTTGGAAAAACTTTATCTATATTTTTAACTAACTCTTCTTAAAGTTTCAAAAGTTCCATATCCTCCGGAAATGCCATCTAATTCAAAACTTCCAAATGATTGAACAAGAATGGCTTTATTTCCTCCCTTATCTTCAAAAGGGACTGGAATAATGGGTCCAACTATTGCTTTTAAAATATGTTTCTCTCCTGAAAAATCGACAATCTCTAATTCCGAACTTATTGGCAAGAGACCATCTTCCCGAAATTGCTGATCTACAATTCGAATGGTTTTTAATGGAATATTTTTTCCATCTTTAAAAAGAAAACCCCCCGTGGATAAACGGCCGTCATCAGCTATGATAGCTGCAGGATTAATTGCCAAGCTTTTATTAAACCAAATCACATAATATAGCCAATTACCAACCCCTGTCCAGTCTCTAATCCCGTAAGTATGATCCCTTTGTCCGATAGTATTTTTGATAATATAATTTTTATCTCCTACTTGAATTTCTCCCGATACAATAGCTATTTGTTCCCAATGTTTATCTCCTGCTTTCTTTCCAAGCTCCAAAGATTCGGGATTCATAAACTCGCTATATTCATACACATCATTAATAGGAGTAAAAGAAAGACTCATTTTAACTTGTTTTTTGTATAATTTTTTACGGATTACTTTAAATAATAAACTTAATTTTGACTGTCCACTAATCTTTGGTAGATCTTCTGGATTATTTAAAAAAACCATCTTACCCTGATATTCATAATCCCAATTACCATCGGGTTGACAATTATGAACCATACCACCCACAGGCGGTAATTTTGAATAGTTATCAATTTCTTCTTCTTGGTGATATATGGCAGCTGTCCCATCGGGTAAGAAAAGAAAGAAAAAAGTCATTCCCTCCTTTTTATTTGGCTTAAATCCTATTCTACTTACCCCACCTATATTCTGCTCTTTGTTAAAAAATGCTAGATAATAAGACTCATTCCACTCTGAATGATCAGAATCACATTTATGAGTGATTGGTTCCATCTTTAAATTCCTCTCTTTTTCATTTTTGTGTAACAATTTAGTAAAATGTCTTGAATTATTGTTTAAAAAGTTTAAATAATTTAAGGTTTTAAAGTTATTTAAAATTTTAAAAAAAAGAATTTTTAATATAGGATAAAATTGAAAGAAAATATTAATGCTTACAACGAATTAGACGATTTTCTTCACCAACCAGATGACACTCTAAAATGAAGTGAAGCATACTATTGGAACTGGATCGATCTTGAAAATAAAATTACCGGATGTTCTACAATCGGAATTATTCCTAATGAAAAGAGAAGGGAAATGTTCTTCTTCCTGTTTTTGGATAATAAAAGGATAATCTACTATCGGGAACCAACGCTTTACGAATATGTCGATGATATAGATATTATGTTGAGGGATAAAAGACTCGTATATAAATTAATCACACCGTTCCAAAAGTGGGAAATCATCTATAAAAGTCCGAAATTCGAATTCAAGATAAATTAGGATACAAGATTTAATACGCATTTATTTAAAAAAGACTTTTCCGTTGCATGGCATACACATTTTGAATCATCTGGTGTAATTACAGGAGAGATAAAATATAAAGACGGCACGGTGAAGAAGATACGGGGATATGGCCAAAGAGATAAAAGTTGGGGAATAAGAGATTGGCATGGGGTTGACCATTGGATTGCAGGCCAGTTCCAGTTTAAAGATTGGAATTGTGGGTTAAGAAAAGATTATTATCAGAACAAAATCGATGTCTCTGGGTATATAGCAACTAAAGATGGAACAATTCCTATTAGAGATGTAGAAATTGATATTATAGATGACGACGACAAATTAAAGACCCCTCTTATTACCACATTACAGATGAACAAGACAAAACGTATAATATTGAAGCAAGATTAATTGATAAAAATTCTATTTTCCGTTTTGCCAGACAATTTCCGGATGGATATACTGAACTTTTTGAAGAGATGGTGATAATGAAAGATAAGGATAATGATGAAATTGGCTCAGGAATGTCAGAACATCTTCGAACGGAAAAATATGAATAATTTCAATTATTTTAAAGGTGCTTATCCAGCCAATCAATTAAGTCTTTTAAAACTCTCGTACGATCTTTCTCAAATTCGTTGTAGATTTCGTGGTAAAGCCCATCGTATGGTTTATATGTAAAATCACTAACTTTAAATGCATCTTTTAATTCTTCTGTTCCTGTCATCACACTGTCTTCAGCCCCTCTTTGAATAAGAACAGGAAGTTTAAGATCCCCAACGATGTTAGGAGATTCTTCAAAACTTTTAATCATTTCCCATCCAAGCCGAGCTGTAATTTTCTTATAATTTACTAATGGATCATTTTTGTATGCTTCTACTTCTTTAGGATCATGACTCAAGAGCTGAGGATCAACCCCAGAGCTAGCCCTTAATTTAGGGAAAGTCTTTGACATTTTTTTTGCAAAAACCCTCTTTATTTTACCTGCCTCTCCTCCAAAATATTTTCCAGTTCCAGAAAGAATCAATCCAGCTAAGAGACTTTCATATTTTTTCGTGAAGTACATTGCAATGCCAGAACCCATAGAATGACCCAGCATAAAGATCTTTAGGTTAGAATGCTTTTTCTTAATTAAATCGTAAAAATTTTTCTCATCTTCGACATATTGATCCATTGAATCCACATAGTTTTGTTCACCTTCGGATTTACCATGACCCCTAAGGTCATGAGCATAAATTATATAACCTTTAGACTCTAATTGATTTACGACATTTTTATATCTACCAGAATGCTCGCCAAACCCATGAATAACCTGTACAACAGCTTTAGGATTTTCTGGAAGCCAAGCTTGATAATATAATTTTATACCATCTATTCCTTCATATTTATCTTCTAAATAATTCATTTTTCAATCAACCAAATTTATTAATAGTATTATTAAATTTGGGTTCTATTTAATTTTTGTTCTGATTCAGTATTAAATCAAAATTCATTTTTTTATTACAACCGTCCCATTATATCCATTAATAGTAACTACTTGACCCGTTTTAAAGAGCTGACAGGCGCTTGTAATATTTGTGACGGCAGGAACACCGTATTCACGCGATACAACTGCGCCGTGGGAGAGTATCCCTCCTGTTTCAGTTATTAACCCCCCAAGTTTTGAAAAAACAGGAGTCCAACCCGGATCCGTTTTCGGAACAACAAGGATTTCCCCCATCTGTATACTTGAGATCTCTTCGATCTTGTTAATAACGCGTATCTTTGACGTTAAGATACCCTGACTCGCAGGAATCCCCCTAAAGGAAAGACTATCTTGATCATATTGAAAGACATCATCAAATTCTCGGGAAGCGTGAAGGAATTTCGGGGGAATAGTGTACTCATATTTGAAAAATTCATCCCTCCGCATTTTTATTAGAGAGGAGATCTCTAGATCTGACTGCTCCAGTAATTTTTTAATTTCCCTTCTATGTAGGAAGAAAATGTCATCTGTTTCCTTTAATATCCCCTTTTGCTTGAAAATTTTACCAATTTCCAAGTAAACCTTTCGGTTTCTATAAGTCCAGCGATCGAGGTTATATCTCTGATCTTCCCGAAATATGAGGTATGTACGGGCAGAATCTAGAATTTTTGAACATAACAGCCATTTAATAAATCCAAATCGCTGCGACTGTATTTTTGCTTCTACATATTTCTCAATTTTTTCTCTGTACTTTAATTGTTTTTCTTTAATTTGCTTGTAGTCCTGACCCTTACCTTTAACTAATGTTTTTAGGATGTCGAATACATATCGGGGTTCCTCATTCCATCTAGGATAATAAACCTCCCTCGTAAATCCGCGTTCACCGAATTTTTCCAAAAAGCTCTCAAGTTCTTTATAAAAAGACTGAACCGTAGGATTCTTTTCGGATGAAACATATTCATACAAATTTTGTGAATCATGTTCATTAATTATTGATTCCAGTTCGGGAGTCTTTTGGATAATAGATGCCAAATACCGAAGATCATCGTTTGTTTCCGTTAATTTATGTTCTAATCCCGAGATTAATACGGGATAAAAACGTAATGAATCCTCTTTTCCTAGAAATTTTGTAAGAAGGTACTGAAGCATCAGATTCATTCCTATATTATGAACGGCAAGACCGTACCGGATTAAGCGGTAATGGGCAACCATCACCCGATCCAGCTCATATGCTAAGTCTGCCAAACCAAGAAGATCTCCACTTTTTGATAAGCTCTCAAGTTTTAAGTCAAATTCTTCGCAAAACGGTTCGAATTCATTTTCACTCCAGTCATAGTATGTAGGAGCAGTTTTTGACATCGAGCCATTGGGATCGTGAAGCATGATGCGGATTTCAGAAAATATCCGTATAAATATTCGGAAAGGGAGATTTTTCATTGTTTCTTTTCCATATAGTCCCGAACCTTCGGGAAAATAATTCAAAAGATCCTCATTTCGGAAAATTTTAGGAATCTCGTATTTGACCCTATTCCGCAAAACGTTTAAATTGAAGTAAACATGGCCGTTGTACAATTTCAATAATTTCGTGTCAATGCCCTTATATCCCATTATGTTATTAAGTTCTACACTCACAACATTGGTTAGAGGATCTCCCAATAAATCAAAGAATAAAGGAGTAACAGGATCGTTCCAATAATCGTCGCTGTAACCTCTCGACCAATAAACATCTTCTTCGGGTGTAACAGGTACCAAGGATGTTATGGGCCTAGATTGGAGAATATAAATTTTATCGTCCTGACTTATAGCCCATTCAATATCTTGAGGGGTTTTAAAGAACTTTTCGATTTGAGAACCTAATTGGGAAAGACGAATTATTTGCTGATTAGTTAAAGAGGAGCATTTATTCTCATTTTCGGTAAGTTCGGTTAAAACCGTTCCGCTCTCAGTTTCTAGAGTTTTCGGATATATAGCAACATTTTTTTTCCCGATTTGCGTATCAAGAATCGTAAATTCCCTGGTTCCATGGTGGCTTTCTCTTTTAACTAAAAATTGATCAGGACTACATTGGCCCGATACAATCGATTCACCCAATCCGTAATTAGATTCAACAATTAATTCTTTTTTGTTCATCGATACCGGATTCATTGTAAAAAGAACTCCGGCACATTTCGCAGGGATCATCTCCTGTACGATTACCGCTAGTTTAACACCACGTTGGGGGATACGATTTTCATATCTATATGCAATAGCCCTACTTGTCCAGAGAGAGGCATAACAGGATTTTATATTTTGGGTTACTTGCCCGAGAGTCTTTAAATTTAGGAATGTATCGTATTGCCCGGCAAAGGAGGCTGTTTGCAAATCTTCTGCCGTTGCAGATGATCGTACTGCTACACTGGTGGTATATAAATTATCGTAGGCTTCTCTAATTCTTTCAACCACATCTAATGGCAGAGTACTTTTTTTTATTGCCTCCTGAATTTCTCTGGAGCAATTTTCTATCATATCATAATTGGAGTAATTGATGTTAGATAATTTATTATTGATTAATTCGACGAGATTATTATTTTTGAGAAATAGGGAGTATGCTTCTGTGGTGACAACAAATCCTTCAGGCACGCGAAAATCGTTCTGAATTAGTTTACCGAGATTAAAGGCTTTTCCCCCTAATTCAACTCTATCTTTCTGTCCGGTATTTTTTAAATAAACAATCAATCATGTTCTCCTTTACGGAATGCAATTTATCATCTTAATATAAGATTATTTACTTAAGATATATATTGATCTCAAATGATATTTATAATTATTCAAATTCTTGATATCGGATTTTGAAGGTTCTGAACAAATATGAAAATATTAAAGGCAGTTAAACGAGCAGCTATCTAGTAGTTTGGATGAACTTTAAAGAGGATTTAAATCTTCAAATTTATAATAAATGTTTTTAATATATCACTTTCATCGATTTCCAATGTCATTACACTGGGCCGAGCAACAGGCTCTTTAAACATTGGTTTTTTAGGAGAGGGTTTGGGACGAGTGGGAGACCCGGGATTCAGTATTAGGGTATTATATTGTGTACCTTTTATTAAGGGTATATGTGTATGCCCACAGATTAAAATATGCAAATCATTTTTTTTAAAGAAATCTTCCAAATCTTCAGGCGATTTATGAATTACTCCGATACGGTATACACTGGCCGAAAATTTAATAAATTCCTTAGAGTTTTTTATATTATCTAACTTCCCTATTGCGACTTTAGTTGGAGCTATTTTTTTTAATTCCTCCAGAAAAAATTCATCGCAGACATCTCCTGCATGTATAATCTCATCTACATCTCTAAATACATCTTTTAATTGATCTAATAAAGTTTTAATTTTTTTTGGATCATCTTCAGATGTTATATGTGTGTCAGATATTATCCCAAATTTAACCATTATAAAAATTCCCCTTTATATCCCAAAAATAAATAAACCGAGGGCTAGAATTATAATTCCAATGAATAAATCAATAAGAATTCTAAAGTATACATCTCCCTTTGACTCTCCTAGTTTCTCTTCAGGTTTAAAATACTCTCTAATATCGTCATAAACAACAGCTACTCCTGCTTTAATTGTTGAAAACTGCCAAATAAATAGGACCACCCCTATAATCATTAAAGGAATGTACATATAATAAGTTATTAAGGTGAAATCATTGCCTTGAAGATAATTCCATACAGCATGAGCCGATATAATATTATTTAGCGCATGGGCAAAAATAACCGGGAATAAACTCTTTTTCTTTAATACTAAAATGGAAAGTATAATAGCGACTAAAAAGGTTTGCAAAAACCAAATAAATGGAAACCAGAAAGGATAGTTCCTACTTACTGGAGTAAGAAAATAAGCAAAATGCATCATAACGAAATACTGAGATACGATAATAACCGCTGAAATTTTATGGAAATAGTCCTTTACTCTCATTGTTAAAAATCCTCTTGATACTGACTCCTCGTATATTGAAACACATATTTGTATAATTATTACTGAAAAAAGAAACACAAAATAACTCTGTAATAAATATGAATCAGTTGGATGAGATGATAAAGCTTCACCCGTGTATATTAACATATCAGGAATTAAGAAATACACGAGAAAATCTAATGGAATAAATATGATAAATAAAATCAACACACCATATAATAATTGATCTTTAAAACTATTTTCAGGAAAGGAATATAATCTTAAATACTCTAAAGAGGGGCTCCTATCTTCTTTTATAATTTCAGTTCGTTTAGGTGATTCTAAGATAACATTAGAGAATAATAAAAATAAAGGAATTGCGATAATTATCGCCAATGCCCGTAATAAATAATACAGTGGCCCATAAAAAATGGATTCAGAACTCATAAACAATGGGAGTAATAACCATGGAATAAGAGAAAACAGAAAAATGCCCAAAAATATAATAAGCACTTCTAAAAGGAATCTACCCCTTTCAGCTATAATTTGAGTTTTTATCTCAGTCAATCTGATTCATCCATAGAAGTTTTGAAATTCTAGATAATCTAATTAAAAAATTATTTTATTGAAAAATTATAAACTTTTTTGTTTTATTTAATTTAGAGCATTTGTTTTACTTCTTCGGAAGTGGGAATACCATTTCTCGCTCCTAATTTTTGTATGCATTTTCCAGCAACAAAATTCCCGATTTTTACATTTTGCTTTAAATCTTCAAATGCATAACATAAGTTCTTTACAAATCCATAAATAAATCCGGCAGAAAACGCATCACCTGCCCCAGTCGTATCAATAACTTGGCTAACTTTAGCTGAAGGAATTAACTCTGACGCTTGATCAGTTAATAAGAAAGCGCCTCTTTCTCCCCTGGTCACTATAAGTACTTTTATTCCAAGTTCCAAGAGAGTTTTCGCGTTTTCTACTATAGTTTTTTCCTTTAGTTTTTCTTGAATGTTTAAAAGCGTGGAAAATTCTCTTTGAGATAAAATAAAAATATCAATTTTTCCAAGTAAATCCTTTAGGTTACCAAGCCCTTGATCGATAATCAACATGCCTGGATTCAAGATAACAGTTATGTTATTTTTTCTACCAATATTTGCAGCTTCTATAAAAGGTTCCAGATTTTTCAGACTGCTTAAAAAGATTACATTGGTAGCCAATATTTCTTGTTCTATGACATCTTCTTTTGATAGATAATTAGCAGCTCCACTATGTGCATATATTCTACGATCTCCTTCATTATTGAGAGCGACATAAGCCGAACCCGTACCATATTGTTTTGAATACTTTAATAACGCAGTACTAACATTTACTTCATTGAAATCTTCAATTATTTTACTCCCAAAAACATCATTCTCTCCTAATTTACCTAAAAAAGCTGAAACTAAACCTAATTTACCACATGCATATGCAGTATTGGCCGCGGCACCCCCTGATAAAAGTGTTAAATCTGAAACAAAGACTTCATCGTCATCTAATGGGTGTCTCTCTACTTTAGCAACCATATCAACCAAGGCTGCTCCTGAACAAATTACATCAAATTTCTCTGTCATAAGGAATCAAGTTATTAATATTTAAAACTTCCGTATTCTGACTTAATTTCAACAACATTCTTTTCTTTAAAAGGAGACTTTTCACATTGACCTATAATCTTCGCCTCAATATCATATTTTTTAGCAATTGTAATAATCTCCCCTGCAATTGACTCATTACAATATAACTCCATTCTATGGCCCATATTAAAAACACTAAACATTTCTCTCCATTGAGTTTCAGATGAAGTTTGAATTATTTCAAAGATTTTTGGAGGATTAAAGAGATTATTCTTTAGATATTTTATACCCTTTCCGTAATGAAGGTTCTTAGTTTGACCCCCTCCAGTATTATGGATTATTCCATGAATTTCATTTCTATGTTCCTTTAGGGTATCTAATAGAATTGGGGTATATGTTCTCGTCGGGGATAATAGTGCCTTACCAACTGTGAGTCCAAGCTTTTCTATTTTATCGGTTAATCTGTAATTTCCAAAAAATAAAAGCTTTTCATCAATATCTTTATTAAAACATTCGGGATATTTATTATAATATTCATGCTGAATAGTTCCATGCCGAGCTAATGTTAAGCCATTACTTCCAATTCCACTATTATATTCTTCTTCATATGATGCCTTACCATAGCTAGCTAACCCAATTATCACATCATCCGTCTGAATATTGGCAGCATTAATGACGTTTTCTCGTTTCATCGATGTAAATACTGATGCGTCAATCACTAAAGTTTTTACTAAATCCCCAATATCCGCAGTTTCACCCCCGCACATTATTGTTTTTAATCCTAAAGAGGTTAATTTTTTACTGTATTCGTTATACTCATCGATAATCGTTGCAACAATTTCTCCAGATATATGTATACTATTTCTGCCAAGGTTATTGGATAAAAATATAGGTCCAGTAGCACCTACGCACAGCATATCATCAATATTCATTACAATAGCATCCCTTACTACCCCTCGAAATGCCGACATATCTCCTGTTTCTTTATAATACATATAAGCTAAACTAGATTTAGTG
>JAHQWS010000326.1 GCA_029856295.1 Promethearchaeia archaeon | reverse complement strand
ATTATAATGAAAATGATAATAAAAAATCTCATAAAGATAATTTAAATGCGAAACTTGACAAAACTCCTCAATTATCATCATTTTTAGGCTTTATAAATTTAACAAACACAGAAATTAATAAAACTCAACATTATCATAATGAAACTATTCCCATAATGGGGGAATTGTTTGATGGAGCAGGGACAGGAATATCGGGACGGGAGGTGGCTATAGAAATAAATGGGATTTTAAATAGTAGTTATAAAGCCACATCTAATTCCACAGGGGAATTTAAAATAAATTTTACGATTCCTCTCACTTTAAACATTTATTCTAGTCATGAAATTAAAGTAAATATTTTAGATCCAACTGAAACGGTTATGCAAATGAATTTTTTTATAATTTATACAAACGCTATCATTAAGTCCAACGATACCTGTAGAGAATTATAATCTTATTCATGGGACACATAGATTTGATAACGGTACAGGAATACCTAATCAACAAATAAGTAGTTCATGGTATAACAAATCACTAATTTTTATTAGTAATAATCCTGATTTTAATACTGATAATGATGGTTCCTTATCCGGCGTACTTCCAGTTCCAAATGATAATTATTCAAGTTCATTACTTCTAAATTTAAGCTATTTAGGTAATCCTCCTTATTATAATATTAATAATACTCAATCAATACTATCCATAAATCTCTTTAGAAATATTACCTGTATTTGGAATACTGTCTTTAGTGCTTCAGAAGGAGCATATATAACAATCAGAGGTCAAGTATTAGCACGAAATAACACCAATATCAAAATTAATAATAGAGATGTGGATCTTTTTTATAATGGTCTACTAGCTGGATCAGTAACCACTGATACTAATGGTACCTTTCAATTTACATATCAGGATCCCGGAGGGACAGGAAGTAAAATCATTGAAGTTGTTGTAGTACATAACTTAGGAGTAGGAGTAAATATCTTTTCAAACACCTCACACACTATTAGTATAACAGCAGCAATTCCCTCTGAAACATCCTCGCCAAGCGGAAAAGATGAGCCAAAAGATCCACCATTCTTTAATTTTTTCTTAGTGTTAATACCGATTGTTATAGGTGGCGTTGTCGCATTTGCTATATATGCATATTTCTTCTTAAAGAAACAAAAAGAAGTATCAATGCTGGTAAAACTACCACTTGAGGGTAGAATTAGAAATCTCAAAATACTTAAGGAAACGGGAAGGTTAGAAGAAGCACTGTCTTATTTATTTCAATCAATATATTTAGAACTTATAAATGCTAAATATGGCAGAATTAAGAAACCTACAGAAACTATAAGAGATTTCGCCATTATATCTGTGAGAGAATTAAATCTTAAACCAAATAACATTTATCCTTTCATACAAAATGTTGAAAAAATTATCTACGACAGGCCTTTTATAATAGAGGAGAATGATTTCTATACCGCTGTGGCCCTTTTCTCACCAATATATTTTGACTTGACTGGTTACAACTTTATTTTAAATTTTTAAATAAAGATTTTTATTAAAATATCAAAAATAAAAAATAAAGCATTAAAAGTAAAAGAAGTACAAAAAATTATAAACATATAAAAAATTATTAAATTGTTTAAAAGTAATAAAGCAATAGGTAAGTAAAATGGTAAATATAACAGGAAAAAAAAAGAAAAAAAAAGGTCAAGAACCAGAGTTTAATGTTAAGAAAAGATTCAAAAACGTGAAAATTTTAATAGATACTGGCAGACCAAAAGAAGCTATAGCTTATATTTATCTCATGTATAATGATGTAGTAAATATAAAGCATAAAAAACCTAGATTACCATATCAAACCATTCGAGAATATGCAATAACCTGTGTAAATCAATTAGGACAAAAACCAGAGTCTGTTTATCCCTTCATTAAAAAGATTGAAGACATCATATATGGAGGGCTCGAACCAACTCCTAAGGAATTTGAATATACGATAGAATTGTTTTCAACGTTATATAAAGAAATAACTAATAAATCCTTTTCTTACAGTTTGTAGTAAAATCTTTTAAAAAAACAACAACTAAACTAAAATGGTAAAAGTAAAAGGCGGAAAATCTTCCGAAAGAAGTGTTAATGTTTCGAAAGGTATAATTTTAGGGTTCTTTACAATATACTTAATTATTTTTGGAATTGTAATTTCATTTTTTATTAGCTCCTATAACCAATCACGTCCCGGAGAGTTAAGAACTTTTATGAATTACTTACCTCTATTATGCTTTCTCGGAGCGGGATTTACAGGTTTAAGTTTGATTATTTTTATAAGAAATACAAGAATGCAAAAAGCACGTGAAGTTAAATCCAGAAAAAAAATAAAAGCCGGTTCAATATATAAACAAGCATTATTTATATTAATATTTGTCTTTTCTTTTGTTCCATTATTAGCGCCAATTATAGATCAAGGTAAAAATGACCAAAATTTTTCAGTTTATAATGAAGACTGGCAAGGTTCTTCTGATCTAAAGAAAATATTAGAAGATGAGGGATATGATTGTTATAATATTCAATCGAGCTTAAGTGCAACAAAGCGATTGGATCAAAAAATTTGTTTAATTTTATTAGGTACTAATCAATTTTATAATCCATTTAACGAAATACCATATTTTATGGAATTTTTTGAAGATGGAAACTCTATCTTAATATGTCATGATTATGGTTCTACGAGTAATTTATTATATGAAATATTTCTGGCAAATATGATTAATGCTGATGTACAAGACGCAGTTCCTATAACAATTTTTCCCGATGGAGTATTACGCGATAATGAATCTTATGATACGAGTCCAGATTTCCCTGTAATAAAAACTTTTACAGACCATCCAATAAGTAAGGGAATAGGTAAAGTAATTCTATCACAGAGTTCTGCCGCAGTAGGAGGTCCATTCATCGAATTTTCAGGATGGGATGTTATAGGATATTCTAGCATATATAGTTTTGTTGATATGAATGATGACCAGATGTATGATTACGATGATGACAATATTGATATAGAATTTATAGCTGATACAATTGGTGAGGATTTTCCTGAAGAATTAACTAAAGTCCCTCTTGGGGGCTATCCACAAGCTCCCTTCATGGCAAAAGATACAGGAGATGCCCGAATATGCGTATCTGCTGATGCGAGTTTATTTAATAATGAATTACTTAATGAAGATGGCTATGATAACCAACAATTTGCCATAAATATAATTAAATGGCTAACTCGTGGAGAAGATGATTGGATGATTGTATTTGATGAGGCTCACATACGACCAGAAAGGTCAAGAGATATATCATCTGCTGGCATATTTGGGTTTATTATTCAATATATCGTCCAAATTTCCACAAATCCTCTTACTGCTTGGATATATCCTCTTTTAGCAGTGTACACCTTAAGAAGATATTTACCTAAAAAAGATGAAAAAGAGGAGAAAAAGAAAGCAGCAGAAGAAGAAAAAAAAGAAGAATTAGCAAGATTTAGAACATCATCCTTTTTTGCTCAGAAAATTGAATGGTATAGGGATAAAAGTAAATATGATAAAGCGTTAACCTTGCTATATAGAAGGTTAGAACGAAAATTAAATACACAACTTGAGGGTAATCAAATAACAACTAAAAATGTTTTAAGTATGGTCAAAGATAAAGAACCAGGGATACCTAGACATAAAATGAGAAGGATAACACGCTTTATGGATACTATTTTAGCAATAAAAGGAGGAAAAAAAGTAAAAGATGAAAAAAGTTTTGAAGAATTATTTTTTGAAATGGAATGGATTGTTCAAAACATTTAACTAGTTACAAAAAAAAATAGTATAAAAAAAGAGTGATAAAATTATGGAAGCCCCAGAAAAAGCTCAATATAAAAACCAGGAATTAGATGTAACCCCAATAAGAGAAATCGCACAAGATGTCCTATCAGAAGTATCTAGGGTCATTGTGGGTAATGGAGAAATTCTACAACAATTATTTATTGCTTTACTTGTAAATGGACATGTCCTTTTGGAGGGTGTTCCAGGACTCGGTAAAACTGTTATGGCAAAGATTTTTGCAAATACCCTGGGAATTAGTTTTAAAAGAATTCAATTTACTCCAGATTTACTCCCTTCTGATATAACTGGAACAAAAATCTTCTCACAGGAAGAGGGTACATTTGTTTTACAAACAGGACCTGTGTTCGCGAATGTTGTTTTAGCTGATGAAATTAATAGGAGTGCCCCAAAAACCCAAGCCGCATTACTCGAAGCAATGGCCGAAAGACAGGTAACAATTGAAGGAGAAACCTTACCTTTAGAGAAACCTTTTATAGTGATTGCGACTGAGAATCCAGTGGAAATGGAGGGTACATATCCTTTACCTGAAGCTCAAGTTGATCGATTTCTATTTAAATTATGGCTTGATTATCCGGAACGGGAGGAAGAAGTAGAAATCTTAAGACGACAGTTAGGTGGAGAATCTCCAACCGTAGATCATGTAACCACTGGTGATGAAATTCTTGCTGCCCAAAACTTAATCAATTCTGTATACATCGATGAAAGGATCCTAAAATATATAAGAGATATTGTTATCAAGACAAGAAGTCACCCTCAAGTTGCTTTAGGTTGCAGTCCACGAGCAAGTTTAGTATTAATGAAAACTTCTAAAGCACGAGCTGCGATTTTAGGTCGGAAATATGTTACACCAGATGATGTGAGAGCATTGACAATTGCTGCTCTAAATCACAGAATTCTATTAAAACCCGAAGCTGAGCTTGAAGGTTTAGATGTGAAAGCAGTTATTAAAAATATAATCGAAGAAATACCGGTTCCGATATAAAAAATCCCTTTTTTATTTGGGTACCTATTAAAGTAAATAAATTGCGAAGCATATTCAAAATAATTTAAAAATGGTGGATTGAAATTCTTGGTGGAAAAGGCAGAATACTAGTTTTATTTGCAGTGTTTTTTCTCACAGCTGGATTTGCATTCGTTAATTATTTTTTTATTTATTTTGCTCTTTTATTGCTTTTCAGTACGATTATTAGCTTACCGATATTCCATTATCAAATGAATGTTGAGGAATTACGTGTTCATAGAGAACTTGAAAAAGAAAAAGTATTTAAAGATGATTTTGTTCATATAAAAGTTGTTATTGAAAATTTAAGTAAAAATAGTTTTGATTTTATAGAGATTAGAGATTATTTTAATCCACAGCTCTTTAGATTAGTTCTAGGTGAGAATTTTATCTCAACTAGAATTGCCCCTAAAAGTGTAATAAAATTTTCCTATGTTCTTGAGCCAAAAGTTAGAGGCGAATATCCCCTTGGACCTTTATCAGTAAATGTCAAAGATAGGTTGGGATTTAACTCATTAGAAAGAATAGTGCCAGACAGTGTTATTGATATCTTGGTATATCCTCCAGATGAGGATATTAAAAGGATTGAAATACTTGGTTCCAAAAGGTCTTTATTATTAAACTATGGTATTCAACGCTCAAAACAAAAAGGTTTGGGTTCAGAATTTTATGGAATGAGGAAATACGTTTTTGGAGATCAATTTAGATTAATAGACTGGAAAGCTTCAGCAAGAACACAAAAATTAATTGTTAAGGAATTTGAAAGTGAACGGGATATAACTGTTATGATTTTAGTTGACTCTTCAGAAACAATGGCAGGAGGAGCGATTGAAAATACTAAGTTTGAATATGCAATTCGAGCTTGTATGCTTTTAACTAGAGTTGCGCTTACACGTCGAGATAATGTTGGTGTATTTACGTTTTCAGATAAAAAGAATTTTAACTTCTTAAAACCTGCTGGTGGAGAAGATCAATTTTACCGGGTATTAGATTTTGTAGCGAAAGTTAAACTTCAAGGAAAATGTAAATTACTAGAAGCTCTTGACTTTTTTATAAAACGATTTCAAAAACGCTCATTAATTTTCATCATTTCTGATTTAGAATCAGATGTTAAAGAGATAAATGCTGCGATAAGAAAATTAATCCCACATAATCATACAGTTATGATTATTAATCCATTTAGTCCTTGGTTTGAAATTCATGAAACCGATTTGTCGTCAACGGATAAAGCTTTAGCTGAAGCTATAAGTGAGGAAATGATGGAACATATTTTATTAATTAAACAAGAAGTAAGAAACTTAGGAGTTAATTTAACATCTGTTGGACCAGATGATATGATGCATTATGTATTGAAAAATTATTTAGATGCTAAAAAAAAAGGAAGTGCATATTAAAACATGCGGAAATATTTATTAATTTTAAATATCATAAATGCTGCCATCTTTATTTTTGTTTTGGTGGTATTTAGTGGTATATTTAATTTTAGAAAAATCCTTTACGCTCCTTCAGGAGACCTAGTTATTTTTGATTTTTTTGATAAATTGAAAAATGTGCTTGCCTATACCATGTATTTTTGTTTATATGCTATAGCAAGCGTCATTTCATTAGTAATGGCTAATTTGTTTGTTCTTTTTCCTAACTATTATGCATCATTTATGTTCACGTTTTTAGATTCATTTTTTAGTAATTACTTAAGATTATGGTTTTCCTTCCCCTCTAAAGAAAGTCCATTACTAAATGAAATACCCGATTTAATTCTTGAAGAATTACTAATACTTCTAAATGATATTTATTTGTTTGCATTTCAAATATTTTTTCTGATTGCTATAGTGTATTTTATTCGAGCGATTTTGCAAAATGATCCAAAATATAGTCTTTCAGCGATAGGAAGTTTAATTATTATGTTAGTATTACCTTTAATGATATTTGGTTTAAGAGATATGTTGGATTTATTCGCTCTTAAATATGATTTTCTAGAAGAATTAGAGAATCCTGTATCTGATGAGTTAACGAATTTACCGCTTGATAATTTTTTCCTATTTCTAGCAAGTCCCGCAGCTCTCCTTGCTATCATTTGTTATATTTATTTAGAAATTTCGTTCCAAATTAATTATGCTGATACAGTCACAAAACCCTCATTAGAAAGAAGTGATCGATTGGAGACTCAATTAGGAATAATTAGAAGAGAAAGCCAACTGATAACTGCAAATGTTGATAAAATAAAAGAAGAAGCCAAAAAAAGAAGAGAAGAACTTGGATTAGAAGAACCTAAAATTAGTAAATTTTTAGCTAAAGCAACTCATCAATTTTCTTACGTTAAAGAAATGATTGAGAAGAGAAAATTGGAAGAAGAAGAAAAGAAACTAGTATCTGCGGCGTCCAAAACGAGAAGACTTGGTAGATATATAGAACGGCTATTTAGAGAAGACTCAGAAGCAATTGATACGTTAACAGCAACATCATCTGCGCCTCGTCCCCAAAGTTTAATAACTTCAACAGTAACGAACCTACTTCTTAGATTGATATTATTGATTATTATTAGTTTTATAATAATCCATCCACGTTGGTTTTTCATTAATGTTTTTAACTTACCTCCCGCAATCACGGAAAGTGTTGCAATGTATTCTCCTGAAGTGGTCATAATTTTATTGGTTCCATTTATGCTTATATTCCCCGTAATTTCTTATACAATTTCATATATAAAACATAGAAATTTAATAATTAGGTTGAAACAAGAAGGAGCCATAAAGGAAATTCTTGCTACAGTTGGAGATTATATAAAAAAAGAGGAAGATGTCGGTCAAGAAAAAGAACAAGATACGGTAGAAACTGGTCAAGTAGCAACAGAGACGACTTAAAACTTACTATATGCTGTAAATTATTACTTATTTTAAATTTATTACAAATTGTGCTAATTTTCTTTTCTTTTCGAGATTAGTCATTAACGTATCAAAACAATATGTTTTTATTCCTAACTTTTCAATTTTGGATTTTAAATTGCGATCCTTATTATCTATTATAAAATGTCCTAAGAAATCTTGATAATATTTTGCCACTCCGAAACTAGAAACATTAAAACCTAAACTTCCTAATAATTTATCAGCTGGTCCTTTCACAGTTGTTCCTTGTATAATAGGGCTTATTGCATAAATTTTATTTTTTTCTTTAACTAAAGCTTCTTTCATTCTAGGTACTTGAACTATGGTTCCTATAGAAACTATTGGATTTGAAGGGCAGATTATTATCCTTTTCGCTTTTTTTATAAATTTCAAAACTCGTTCTATTGGTTTTGCGTTTTCTATTCCTTTAAATTCAACTCCCAGAATTTCAGGTTGGCATTGATATTTTATAAAATATTCTTCAAAGTGTATAGTTTCAGAGGGTGTTTTTATGTACGTTTCTACAGATTCATTACACATAGGAATAATTTCTGATAAAACTCCTAGTTTTTCACTTATCTTCTTAGTTGCTTGGGCTTTTGTAAAACCTTGGTTTAATAAATCTGTACGATAAAGATGGATTGCTAAATCTTTATCTCCTAAATTGAACCATCCATAATTATAAAATTTTTTTAAGATACTCAAACAATTAAAAGTCTCATCAAAAAAACCCCATCCTTTCTCTTTATCTACAACATTTGCTAAAGTATAAGTAATAATGTCCAAATCTGGACAAATTTTTAGACCAAATAATTCGATATCATCACCAGTATTCACAATTATTTTTAATAATTCAGGGGGAACTAAATTTACCAAACCTTCTATAAATTTTGCTGCACCAACTCCTCCTGCCAATACGACATAAAAATCATCTGCCATAAAAAAATCATCTCAAATTGTTTAATCTGTATATAATATCATTCAATTTTTTACGTGCTGGTGCTTTTATTTTTTTTATTGGATATCCCACCGTGAAAAAGGCCATTGGTTCAAAAGAGCTCGGAAGTTTTAAAGTTTCTCTCACAATATCCTTTGAAAATAAAGGAGCACAATACCAACACGCTGCTAAATTCTCTGAATTTAATGTTAGGAGGAAATATATAGCAGAAGCGCTAATACTTTGAATCCCTAAAATATATTCATTACTAGACCTTTCTGAATCCGAATACATTTCTAATTCGGTAGTATCTAAGCAAAGAAGAACTAAAATAGGGGATTCTAAGAAATTTTCTCGAGTTTTATCTATTTTTTTCTGAATGAATGTATCTGTTTTTCCGTCTTTTTCGAGATCTTGACACAACTTCGAATTCATGTTAACTATTAAATCATTCCTCACTTTTCCTTTCTCTAAAATGATATATCTCCAAAATTGTCCATTATGGGCACTTGGTGCCCATCCAGCTAACTCAATACAGTTCTCAATGATTTTTAGATCTACTTCTCTGGAATCAAATTTTAATTTGTAGCTCCTTCGATTTTTAAGAATTTCTGAAAGAGTTTCACTTAAACTTCTCCTAAATAAATCTGAATTTTTCTCTCTTAAAATAGGCTTAATGGAGGTATTTTCTTGAAAATCAAATTTATAGCCTCTTATTATTACTACTGGCAAACCTTCATCGGCTTCACCCATGACCAATTGAGCTGCAGATGCTAAATTATCAACTTGGGCAACAATAGTACTTTGAAGTTCATAACCAAATAAATCCTTAGAACCACGTTTATCTAAAACAGCATTGATTCCTGAAATACCTAAAGCGACACCTACAGCTCCCACTCGAAAAGGTCTGCCAAATGAATCAGAAATGATTATTGCGATATTTTTTCTAGTATATTTTTTCAGAGTTTTCCTAATTTCGTTAGCATCACTATCGGGATTTTTAGGTAACAACGTTATATTGTATTCACCCTCCACGTTTGATTGATCTATTCCTGCATTAGCACATACAAATCCGTGTCTCGTCTCAGTAATAAGTACATGTTCTTTTTTCAATATTTCATTGGATTCTTCTAAGATGGCTTGTATAAGCTCAGGGCTTTTAACTGGAATTCCTATGCTTTTAGCAATAGGAGTAATAGTTTTATAAATCTCAATAGCTTTTCTACTTGGAGCTATACTCTTTAAATCCCGTATTCTTCCATTGCTCTTAGATATAATTGTTTGAGCAATTACTATAATATCTCCGTCCTCTAAAGCTAAATTATTAGATTTGAGGGCCTCTAAAATGAGTTGGGAAATATTATCTCCAGGTTGAATTATGGGTATTCCCTTAAGTCCGATTAAATCTATTTTATTTTTCATAACATAAAATTAATCTTCAATTAATTCTGGATTAATTGGCATTCCAGTTCGATACAGTGTGCTTAACATAGTCGCAATTAGATTTTGTTTTTCACTATTAAGAGTATACAGTGTGAAAAGAAATGTAGCAATCTTTCGAGTCTGTTTCAATAATTTTCCCTCGACAAAAAGAATCTCCCCCGGATTAGGACTCGCATGATACGTTATAGTAGAATTTAAAGCTACTGATATTATATTTTGATTGTTTCCAATAACCGAAAAAGCAGCATCAGCTAAACCATATATTGCTCCTCCATGGGGTCTTCCATAAAAATTACTCATCTCTGGTTTGAGTTCCATATGCATTTTTACATAATCTTTTGTCAAATCATCTAAGATAACACCAAGATTCTTAGCAAAATTATCGTTTTTAAATTTATTATTGATTAATTTCAAGGCATCCATATAAATCATTTAGTTTAGTTAAATTTAAATGCTTAAATATCTCTTAATATCTGAATCTTTACTTTTTGCAACATTTTCATATTTATTAGGAATCGCACAACACGCAGAGAAGAATTGAAACATAATGCCCGGATTAATTGATTTTACCCATTTCAAGGTATCTTGTGAAGGAAGTTCAATTCGATTGATACCTGCTTTAATCGCATATTTTTCTAGCTCAATTTTTATATCTCCTCTTGGTCTCATACATCCTAATGAAATTTCCGTGTAAGGAAAAATAAATCTTATCAAAGCGATAATTTTTGCAATATCGAATGGTTTTGGCCTTTTAAATTCAACTTTTGAATTTTTTGGAGGAATTAACGCTATAAGTACAATCAACGAGGGATTCATTTCAGTTTCTTTTATGAATTTTATTGACTCTAGCTCCTTATGGATTTTGCCATAATAGAGACCGATACATAAATGAGGGACTATATTTAACTTGTATTTCTTTAAGAGCTCAATAGCTTGCTTATAGTCATTTACACTCTTATCTAAATGATATATCTTCTCAATAATCTCCTCATCTAAGTTAATATCGAAGGAAACTATATCAACCTTTGCTTCCGCTAGTTTTTGTGCAGTTTCCTCATCAAGTAATCCTGTATGAGTATTAATTATTAAATTCGTCTCATTTTTCACTTTTTTAACAGTATCCAAATAATTGATTAACGGTACAGAACCGTCTGGTTCACATCCCCCTGAAATAAGCACTCCAATTCCCTCATTTCTAAAGTGTTCCATCAAATAGTGTTCTAATTCGCTATTTGTTAATAACGGTTTCATACCTTTCAAATATTTTTCATTACAATGTTCGCAGTGTAATGCACATTCGCTTCCGGTTATACTTATCGCGGGAAACCTATTAGTAGGATTATAAATTTTTAAAATGTTGTTGAAATTTTGCTTAGTTATTTCTTGAGCATGAAGAAAAAATGGTTCCATATCTATTTTTTCTAAATTTAAAAATGATGAAAAATCCGACCATGAAGCTGTTCTTGATCTTATTTTATGTAATAGATCTTTAGATTTATTCATATTTTTTTAACCATTTTATGTTTGAATATTTCTCTTCAACTAATCTTTCAGCAATTTTTAATTCATAATCAGAAAAATGCCCCTCTTTTAATTGAATACACAAAGTGTTTTCAAAACCGAATTTTAATGCATTTAGAAATTCTTTTTCATCATAATCCTTCAATTGATCTTTAATTCCTATACATTTCGCACGAACCGATCTGACCATCCTTGATTTTCCGACATTCTCGGGCGCTTTTAATACTGAGTACATTAAGTCTGGATCTATTTCTAGCAATATTGTGCCGTGTTGAAGAACATGACCTTTTTTCCTTACTTGAGCATTCCCAGAAAATTTTTTACCATCCAGAAAAATTGCAGGACAATGAATCACTCCCTTTTTTGGTTTTAAACCGTAATTCGTTAAACCGGTTACTATTCCTTGAGTAATAACTTCAAATTGGTCAAGTACTTTAATAGCATCTAAATCTTCTAAAATTTTAATAGGGCATACAATCGAATATGTAATTTCATCGCGGTTATCATGAAACACAGCCCCACCACCGGTTATACGACGAACAACATTAAACCCTTTTTTATTTGCAAATTCAATATCGACTTCAGCTGATAAACTTTGATTTCTTCCTATACTCGCTGTAGAGGGATTCCATTTATAAAATCTCACTGTATTTGGCGATTTCTTCTCAATAACAGCATTTAAAACAGCCTCATCTAAGGCCATATTCCAAAACCCATCTCTGACGTCTAAAGATATAAACCGCCATTTATCCATATAATCCCTCTACTATATTAAATAACAAATTTTTCTAATAATTTATAAATTTCTTCTTTTTCTTTCTCGTTCAATCTTCTCGGATAATTATAAATTGGACCTGATGGCCGAGAAGTATAATATGGTCTATTACAACCGGGACAACCTGAAGTTAAAAACGCATCTGTATCATCAATTATATTCCCTAATTTTCTCTTATTGATATTAATATTAATTAAATTCCCATCTTGATTAAAAGCGAATTCTTCAACTTCTTTATTTTCTTCCAATATAAGGTATCGACCAAGCTGAACTTTTCTGAATTTCCTTAACTCTGGTTGAGGAAGTTTATCCAACCTTGTTCCTTTTATAGGTGTGAAAGCAAATAATGATACGAGAATTTTTAAATTCTTTAATTTTTTAATCAAATTAAGAATATCTTTTTCAGATTCACCTAATCCGACTATTACATGGGTTGTAACAAATCCTTCAGGAAAAATCTCTAAAGCATTTTTTAAACTTTCCATATGATGCTCCCAATTATAAGGACCCCTCACGCCTTTCCCCTTAATTTTATCAAAAATCTCTGATG